>NZ_JBHXME010000176.1:0-23267 GCF_042721125.1 Streptomyces sp. NPDC058469 | reverse complement strand
CAGCAGACTCGCGACCAGACGGACGCGCCGGGTGATCCGGACGGGCGGGCCCGGGGTACGGGTCGGCGGGATGCCGAGGCGCTCGCAGATCACGGCCGACGCCTCCGCCTCGGTCAGGGTGAAGAAGCGGCGCAGGTGCAGCCGGCGCCCGTACAGCCTGCTGTAGAAGGCGAGGGAGTCGCCGCGCAGCGGATAGCAGCGGAAGTCCTGCTCGGTGACGTGTCCGATGTCGACGCGCGGCACGGTGTGCGTCGCGTGCATGAACGCACCGCCGCCGCCCGAGACCACGTACTGGAGTGTGCGGCCGTCCTCCAACTGGACTGGATACCGCTGGTAGTTGTGGATGTCACCGCCGATCGCCGCCACGAAGTGGTGGGCCGGATCGCGGACGATGTCGTCGACCGTGCCGCCGCCCTCGATCGTGCAGGGGTGGTGCTCGCCGTCCACGTACAGCGGCGAACCGGTGACGAGGATCTTCGGCGTGGGCCCCTGCGACACCTCGAGCAGCCAGGCACCCTGTTCGGCGTCGATCGTGCCCAACAGACCTGTGTCGATGCCGATGATGCGCACCGGCCCCGCGTCGATCGCCCAGTACGGGCCCGGCTGGACGGCCTGTTGGACCGGCGAGGAACGCAACTCCCTTGCCTTGTGCAGGTGTTCGCCGTCGGACGGGCTGGGGCGGTGCCACAGCAGCGAGCGCCACCAGGCACGCGTCAGCGGGCGCGGTGCCTTCGGCGCGGGCAGCGCGGGCGCGTCGTCGCAGAAGACGCGCATGAAACCGCCGAGGTCCTCGTACCAGTCGTGGTTGCCGGGTATCGCGTAGATGGGCGCCGGATAGGCCTGGTACGGGCGGAAGAACTTCGTCTCGTAGTCGTCCGCGGTGCCGACGGGATAGATGACGTCACTGGCGACGACCGCGAACGCCGTGTCCTGACTGGCCTTCAGAAAGCCTGGCACGACGGCGTATTGGGGATCGTCGCCCTCGCCCGTGTCGCCGATGACCATGAAGGAGAAGGTGTCCGGATCGTCGCGCCGGATCACCTTGTCGGCGGGTGCTCCGGCGGCCGCGCGCTGCGCCACCCAACGGCCGCGAGTGCTGCCGGTCGGGTCCCCGAACCAGGACGCCAACACACCGTTGCGTGCGGCCCACAGGGTCTTCGGGCTGAGCCACGAGACCTTCTCGACGTGGGACGGCATGAGCTGCTGGAACACACCGCGTTCGGCGGTGCCCCAACCGGCGCCTTCGGGGGTATCGCGTGAAGATTCAGACACCGGTGAACCGTAACAACGAGCCAGCGCGGTGCGGGAGGCAGGGGCCTGGCAACATCAACTCGACGTTGCTCAACCGAAAGGCCCCCGCATGCCCGGCGAAGCCGACTTCATCGACCTGATCCCCGACCCCGAACTCCGTTCGGACCGGCTGCTGTTGGGCATCCGCCACTTCGACGAACCCTTCCTCCTCTCCGTGTCCCTCTCCCAGGGCCTGGGCTCAAGCGACCTCTGGCTGGACCGGGGGAAGGCGGGCAGGACCTGGCTCGCGGAGTTCCGCCGGGTCGGCGACCGGGTCCTGTTCGCCGTCCGCAACAAGCACTTCCTGACCTCGGGCGACGCGGCCGCCGTACGGGCCGGCGAAGAGTCGTTCGCGCTGTCCGTGCTGTGGAGCGGGCCGGTGCTGCGCGAGGAGAACGGCGCGGTGGTCGTCGACGCCACCGGGCTCGTCCTCGCCGACCACGACGCGATCGCCGAGCATCTGCACGCCCGCGAGCAGGGCGACTACACGATCGACGCGTCCACGAGCCTCCCGCTCGTCGTCGACAGCCGCACCGGACCCACCGCCGTCCGGCTGCCCGCACTGCTCACCTTCCGCGGCCCCGGCCGCGGACCGGCGGTCCAGGCGGTCGCCGCCGACCCGCGCGCCCTCACCGTCATCCAGCAGCTGAACCTGCTGCGGCTTCCCGCGTCCCCGCTGCCCGTACGGCGCTACCACCCCGCCTCGGGCGGCTACGGCATCGGCTACGCCGACCACGGCCTCGTCGGCCGGGCGAGCACCCAGGTCAAGCTCCAGCCCCGCTTCCGCGCGGAACCCGGCGGCGCCCCGATCGTCTTCCACATCGACCCGGCCGTCCCCGAACCGTTCCGTTCGGCGGTCGTCGAGGGCGGCAACTGGTGGCAGCAGGCCTTCGCCCGGATCGGACTCCCGGACGCCTATCGGGTCGAGCCCGGCGGCGACGGCTTCGACCCCTACGACCCCGACGTCAACGGGGTGGTCTGGGTGCACCGGGCGGGCCGCGGCTGGTCCCTCGGCCAGGGGCTGACCGACCCGCGCACCGGCGAGATCCTGCACGCCCGGGTACGACTCGGCTCCCAGCGCGTCGAGCAGGTCCGCGCGCTCGGCGAGTCCCTCCTCGCACCGTACGGCCGCCCGGACGAGGCCGAACGGCTCGCCGCCGTCGAGGAGTTGGTGCTCGCCCGGCTGCGCCAGCTCGCCGCGCACGAGATCGGCCACGCGCTCGGCTTCATGCACAACTTCGCCAGCACGCTGCACCCCGAGCCGTCCGTCATGGACTACCCGCATGCCCGCGTCCAGGTCACGGAGGACGGCGACCTGGACCTGTCCGCCGCGTACGGCACGGGACTTGGGCCGTGGGACCACTTCCTGGTCGCCCATGCCTACGGGCGGTTCAACGCCGCCGACGAGGAGAGCGCGCTCGCCGAACTGCGCCGCGAGGCCGCCGAGTCGGGCCTGACCTACCTCTCCGACGAGGACGCCCAGGGCCCGAACGCCGCCCACGCCGACGCCGTGACCTGGGTCAGCGGGCCGGACGCCCTCCAGGCGCTGGAGGCGATGCTGCGCGTTCGCCGTATCGCACTGGCCGGATTCTCCCGCGGGGTCCTGCCGCCCGACCGGCAGACCGGCGAACTGGAGGAACGGGCCGTCCTGTTGCACCTCCTGCACCGGCACGAGGTGACGGCCGTGGCCCGGCTGGTCGGCGGGGTGCGCTACGAGTACGGCCTCGCGGGCGAGGACGGCCGAGGCGCACAGGCCGTCGACGCGGCCACCCAGCACACGGCACTCAGCCGACTCGCCGAGCTGCTGCGGGCCGAGCAACTCGCCCTGCCCAGCGCGGTGTTGGACACCCTCACCCCGCCCGCGATCCGCTACGGCCGGACGGATCAGTACCTCGACACGGGTGCCGGGCGGATCTTCGACCCCTTCGAGGCCGTACGGGTCGCGACCGCACTGGTCACGGAGCAGCTCTTGGACCCGGCCCGGCTCAACCGGGTGGCCTGGCAGTATGCCGCCGACCCCGCGGCGCCCGGTGTCACCGACATCGTCGACGCGCTCCTCGCCGCCACCTGGCGCCGTACCGACGCGGTACCCGCCGAGCTGCCCGGCGGGGTCGCGGTGCAACACGCGGCGGACTGGACCCTCCTGAACCACCTGCTGACCCTGCTCGACGACACGGCGCTCCACGCACCGGTACGCATGTCGCTGCGCGGCGCCGTGCGGCGGCTCGGGACGGAGCTGCGGTGCCAGGGCGACGAACAGGCGCGTGAGGCAGGGGAGTTGATCCGGGCGTTCCTCGTCGATGCCGGTTCGGTGCGGGTCGATCCGCTGCCCCGGGTGCCGCCGGGCGCACCCAACTGAGCCAGGCCGTAGGGCCACTTGACTGCCGCGGCAGCAGGTGGCTCAAGTCGGGCCGTGGCGCGCGGTGTTGGTCACCACTCACCGGGGCGCTGCGGGGTGCCGTACGGATCCGGGCGGCCGCGTGCGGGAGCGGCCGGGGTGTTTTGGGCGCCGCGGGGATTCGGCGGCGACGGGATGGCGGGGCTGCCGTACGGGGCCTGTCGGCCCGGGGCCGGGGTGTCGGGGTTTCTGCGGGTGTTCCGGCTTCGGCTCCGGCGGCTGCCCGGTGGGGCGGGTGGGCTCTCGTACCGGCCCGGTTGGCCGGCGGCCGGGCGGTCCGGCGTGTCGAAGAGTGAGTCGGAGCGCGGGGTGGGCTGCTTGCCGCCGGTGTCCGCGCCGACGGGGTGGCGTGCGAAGGAGCGGTCCCATTCGCCCTCGCCCATCACCAGCAGCGGGTCGAACATGACGACGACCCCGGCCAGCAGCAGGAAGACGGCCGGTCCCAACAGCATGGGAAGCAGAATGGAGCTGGCCGAGTCGCCCGTCCACGCCCCGCCGGTGCCGTGCAGATGGACGCTCACGGCGGCCATGCCCGTGTAGTGCATCCCGGACACGGCCACGCCCATCACCAGGCTGGCGCCCAGGCTCGCCAGGAAGCCCCGGATGGAGACGGCCGCCCACAGCGCCGCCGTCGCGGCGACGATCGCGATCACCACGGAGAGCGCGACCGTGCTGGTCCGGTACTCGATGTCGCCGTTCAACTTCAGGGCCGCCATGCCCAGATAGTGCATGGCGGCGACTCCTAATCCGGTGATGACGCCGGCCGCGGAGAGTGTGCCGGCGGTGGCGCCGCGGTAGCCCACGGCGAACACGCCGATGCCGACGACGACGATCGCCACGGCCAGACTCAGTACCGTGAGGCCGACGTCGTAGCCGATCCGGGTCTCCTCGACCTGGAAGCCGATCATCGCGATGAAGTGCATCGTCCAGATGCCGCTGCCGATCGACGTCGCGCCGAGCGCGAGCCAACCCGCTTTCCACGACTGCCGGTTGTGCAGGGACCGCACCACGCAGCGCAGTCCCAGAGCCCCTCCCAGGCAGGCCATCAGATAGGCCGCCACCGGGGTCACCGCACCGTAGCGGAACCCGTCGATCGTGCCTTGCATGAGCCAACTCCCCCCAGAGTTCTGGCTTCTTGTGGGGGGAGTATGTATGGATCAGGGCCCGGCTGCGCAACCCTTTCACGTCGGCGGTCGGTTAACTCTGTGCTTTCGGGGGATTACTTCGGGCCCATCGAGGGTGATACGGGTACAGAAGCGGTCAGGGCTGTTGCGGCCTGTCGCGGTCGATGAAGTCCTTGGCCTTGTCCTGCGCCGTGTCGACCTGCTTGGCGTGCTTGCCGCCCGTGCGCTCGTCGACCATGTCTCCCGCCCGGTCGACGCCCTCCTTGGCCTTGTCCGGGTGCTGGCCCAGCATTCCCTTGACCTTGTCCATGATCGACATGGCTGTCCTCCTTCGGACGTGCGTTGGCCCTCCCAGCATCCCTCGGCTTCCCGTGTGTCGCATTTCGGGTGATTCCTGCGGTCAGGCCCGCACGAGAGGCTCGACCGCGTCGGTGTCGCGGGCCTCCCTGGTGCGGGACACGGCGAGCAGGAGCGCCTGGAGGACCGCTCCGGACAGGCCCACCCACAGGGCGAACCGGTAGCTGACGTGGTCGGCGAGGAGTCCGCCCAGGGGTGCGCCGATCGCCACCATTCCCCAGTTGAACGAGCGGATCGTGGCGTTCATCCGTCCCCGTAGCCGCTCGGGCGTGACCGCCTGGCGGTAGCTCATCTCCACGGGGCTTTCGAGCGAGATGGCGCAGGAGACCACGAAGAAGGCGAGCGACACCGAGACCAGGGCCCACGGTCCCCGCTGGGCGAGGACCAGCGGCAGCCAGTCGACGGCGGCGACGATACGGCCCGCGATCAGGACGGCGCCGACGTCGAACTTCCGCGCCGCGCGAGCGGAGAACGCGCCGCCGAGCACTCCGCCGAGGCCCGCGCAGGCGTACGTCACGCCCAGACCGAAGTCCCCGATCCTCAGCTCCCGCAGTGCGAAGACCACGAAGACCGTGCTGACGACGGTGTTGAAGAGGAGCATCAGGTGCGAGGTCAGCGCGATGGACGCCAAGGTCCAATGGCGGTAGACCCAGGCCACCCCCTCACGCAGTTCGCTGAGGAGACTGCGCCGCGCGCCCCGGTCGGGAACGGGGTCGTGGGCCCGCACCGAGGTGAGCAGCAGGCCCGACACCAGATAGCTGACGGCGTCCACGAGCACGGCGAGCGGGGCGCCGACCAGCCTGATCAGCACTCCGGCGATCAGCGGCCCGGTCGACCCGGCCGCCGCGTCGGCCTGCCCCACCCGGGCATAGCCGGCGTTGAGGAGTTCCTTGGGGACCAGCTGCGGGACGTAGGAGTGGTTGGCCGCGTCGAAGAACAGACAGAGCAGTCCGAAGGCGAAGACGCACGCGCACAGCGCGGCGATGCTCAGCCGGTCCAGCGCGTACAGCAGCGGGATCGCGCAGAGGAGGAGGGCCCTGCCGAGATCCATGGCCACCATGACCGGCTTGCGCCGGCAGCGGTCCACCAGCACCCCGGCCACGAGCCCGAAGAACAGATAGGGCGCCCAGCGGGCCGCGTTGACCAGCCCCACCTCCGTGGCGGACGCGTCCAACGTGACGGCGGTGAGGATCTGCAGCGCCAGCCCTGTGATCTGTGAGCCGAACGACGAGATCGCGGAGGCGGCCCAGAAGCGTACGTACCCAGGAACGTCCACCAGGCGCGGCATGATCGGATCGTATCAAGTGACCGCTTTCAGGCGGCAGTTGGTGGCGGCGTCGAGCCCCAGGCCACGATGACCGGGGGCTCGACGCCGTGGACGGATCCGAGGTCACCGTCCGGTCAGCACTGCGGAACGCTCCCGTTGTGGAAGGCGGCGTTGGTGTCGACGAACGCCCCGTACGTCCATCCGGTGGCGGTCAACTCCAGTCCGTTGAGATGGGTGTAGCGCTCGTCGACGGTGCGGTACCAGACGTTTCCCCCGCCGAGGTTGTCACCTCTGGTCCAGCAGGTGGCGAGGATCGTGTCCCCGGGCCAGAGGTCCGGGACGCCGACCGTCCCGGAGGCCAGGGTGGGGCCGTTGAAGAGAGCCGCCCCGTTGCCTGTGGTCAGCGGGATCAGTGCGCTCGCGGACGCGCTCGCCGCCGTTCCCAGAATCAGCCCGCCGGCGCTCAGCGCCGCGGCCACCGCGATCATGGCGCCCCGGCGCCGTATCGTGCGTCTCATGTCTGCCTCCTGAGTACGTGGTCGAGCTCTTCGACCAGAGGTCAAGTCCGTTGAGCAGCAGTCGAGTTGTTCGGTCGGTGGACGACTGCTGCCACGCACCAAGGTGTCGGGCGGGTCAGGGACAAACGTTGGACAATTCTTGAATCGGGGGGAGACGGTCGGGATGACGGTGGAATTCGGGGTGCTGGGCAGTGTCGAGGCCGACATCGACGGCCGGCCGGTGGCCTTGGGGCATGCCCGTCAGCGGGCTGTCCTGGCGGTGCTCCTGGTCGACGTCGACCGTCCGGTCACGACCGGCCAACTCACCGAACGGGTCTGGGGGAACCACGCACCTCAGCAGGCCCGCACCACCCTGCACAGCTACCTCTCCCGGCTGAGACAGGCCCTGGCCGCCACCGGCGAGGCGGTCATCGCACGGCAGCCGGGCGGCTACGTCCTCACCACCTCCGACGCCGTGACCGTGGACCTGCACTCCTTCCGCCGTACGGCCGCCGAGGCCCGCGCCGCCGACGACGACACCGGCGCCGCGGCCCTCCTCGAACAGGCCCTGGGGTTATGGCGCGGGGAGCCCTTCGCCGCTCTGGACACTCCCTGGTTCAACGCCCTGCGCGACACCCTCGTCCAGGATCGGCTCGCGGCCCAACTGGACCTGGGCGACCTGCGGTTACGGCTGGGACAGCACGCCGCGCTGCTGCCGGAACTGTCGGCCCGCACGGAGGCACACCCGCTGGACGAGCGTCTGGTCGGCCAGTTGATGCTCGCGCTGCACCGCTGCGGCCGTTCCGCCGAAGCCCTGGACCACTTCCACCGCACCCGCGGCAGGCTGGGCGAGGAGCTGGGCATCGAACCCGGCCCGGCGCTGCGGGACATCCAGACCGCCGTCCTGCGCCAGGACACCGCCCTCGCCCCGTCGCCCGGACCACCGGCGTCGCCGTACGCGGTCCCCGCCCAACTTCCCCTGGCCGTCGCGGCGTTCACCGGACGTGACGGCGAACTCGCCCAGCTCGACACCCTCTTGCCCGCCGTAGCCGACGCCGGTCCGGTACCGCAGGCCGCAGTGGTGATCTCGGCGGTGTCGGGCACCGCGGGGGTCGGCAAGACGGCGCTGGCCGTGCACTGGGCCCACCGGGTCCGGGAAGCCTTCCCCGGCGGGCAGTTGTACGTGAACCTGCGCGGATTCGACCCCGGCGGTTCCGTGGTGGGCCCGACCGAGGCGGTCCGGGGGTTCCTGGACGCCTTCGGGGTGCCCCCGGCCCGCATCCCGAACGGCCTGGAAGCTCAAGTCGGCCTGTATCGAAGCCTGTTGGCCGGGCGGCGGGTGCTGGTGGTGCTGGACAACGCCCGCGATGCCGCACAGGTCCGCCCGCTGCTGCCCGGCGCGGCCGGCTGTCTGGCACTGGTCACCAGCCGCAACCGGCTCGCCGGCCTGGCCGCGACCGAGGGCGCCCACCTGCTGGCCGTGGACCTGCTCACCACCGCCCAGGCCCGGGAACTGCTGACCGGCCGCCTCGGCGCCCGCCGGACCGCCGCCGAACCCGACGCCGTGGACGAGATCGTCACCCGGTGCGCGGGACTGCCCCTGGCGCTGGCGATCGTGGCCGCCCGGGCCGCCGACCGGCCTCACATCCCGCTCGGCACCCTCGCCCGCGAACTGCGCGCGGCCGACGGCCGGTTGGACGCCCTGGACGGCGGAGACGGGGACCCGGCCACTCAGGTACGGGCCGTCCTGTCCTGGTCGTACCAGGCACTGAGCGCCGACGCCGCCCGGCTCTTCAGGCTCCTCGGTCTGCACCCCGGACCCGACACCGCCCTGCCCGCCGTCATAGCCCTGGCCGGACTGCCGCCCGCCCGGACCCGCGCCCTGCTCACCGAGCTGATCCGCGGCAACCTGCTCACCGAACACACCACGGGCCGCTACACCTTCCACGACCTGCTGCGCGCCTACGCCACCGAACTGACCACCACGCACGACAGCGACGCCACCCGGCATTCGGCGACCCACCGGATGCTCGACCACTATCTCCACACCGCTCACGCCGCCGACGCACTGCTGACCCGGAGGCAGGATCCGATCACGCCGGCCCCCGCCCAACCGGGCGCCAGGCCACAGGAGTTGGGCAATCGCCGGGAGGCGCTGGCCTGGTTCACCGCCGAGCACTCCGTCGTCCTGGCCGCCGTCGAGCAGGCCTCCGCCGGGTTCGAGGCCCACACCTGGCAGCTCGCCGCGGCCGTCGCCACCTTCCTCAACCGGCAGGGCCGCTGGCCCGCGCTGGCCGCCGCCCACACGACCGCCCTCAACGCCGCCGGTCGACGCGACGACAGGACGGGACAGGCCCAGGCCCACCGCGGACTCGGGCTCGCCCACACCCAGCTGAACCACCCCGAGGACGCCCGCGCCCACTACGCACTCGCGCTGGACCTGTTCGAGGAACTCGGCGACCACGCCGGCCGGGCCCGCATCCACAAACACCTCGGCCGGGTGTACTCGGACCGGGGCGAGTACCGGGAGGCACTCGGACACGCCCATGAGGCTCTCGCGCACTACAGGGCCGTGCACGACCGGCTCGGACAAGCCGTCGCCCTCGACCACATCGGCCGCTACCAGGTCAGACTCGGCGACCAGCCGCGGGCGGCCCTCGCCCACAGCCGACAGGCCCTCGCGCTGGTCGAGGAGATCGGGGACCTCAACGGCCAGGCCTACACCTGGGGCAGCTTCGGCTACATCCACCAGCACCTCGGCGAGTACGGGCAGGCCGTCGAGTGCTACCGGCAGGCCATCGACCTGTTCCACAAGACCGACGACCGCTTCCACGAGGCCACCAGCCTCGCCGACCTCGGCGACACCCACCACGCCGCGGCCGAGTCCGACGCGGCCCGCGACGCCTGGATCCAGGCCCTGACCATCATCGACGAGATCAGCCTCCTGGGCACGGCCCCCCTGCGCGCCGAGATCCTCCGCGGCCTCGACGCGCTCCGGGCCACCGATCACGCCAGCACCGACGACGCCACCGCCCTCCCCGCCAGCAACGCGGCGACCGGATCGGCCGCCTCGTCCAGTTCGATGAGCACCGTGTCCGCGCCGGGTGTACGGGACATCGCGTCGGCCCAGCCCTTCCAGTCGACGATGCCGGAGCCCAACTCGGCCATGTAGGGCTGCTGTTGGGCGAAGACCGTCTCGTCGACGGTGAGTTCCACGTCGATGGGCCGGACCGCGTCCTTCCAGTGCGCCAGGGCGACACGTTGCGCGTGACGGCGTGCCACGGCCACCGGATCGCCTCCGCCGAGCGCGATGTGGCAGGAGTCGGGGCACAGCCAGACATAGCGCGGATCGGTGAACGCCATGAACAGGTCGATGTCCCGCTCGTACCAGAGCGTGCTGTTGGACTCCGTGTGGAACGCGAGCCGCACGCCCTGCCGGGAGACCGCCTCGCCCACCGCGTGCGCGATGTCGGCCATGCGGGTCATGTACGGCGCGTCGACGAAGAAGGGCGGCCGCGTCCCGAACGTCGTGCGCATGGGGAGTCCCGTGACCAGGAGTTCCGCCCCCACGTCGACGAGGAAGGCCGCGCGTCGCTCGGCGTCGGCGACGATCGCGGACAGGTTGTCGGCGTCCCGCCAGTCGGGGCTGTCGTCCCCGGCGACGAACGCGCTCACGACGGCCAGCCCACGGGACACCAGCTCGCGCCGGAAGGCCTGCGCACTGCCGAAGGCCCGCAGCGCCGACTCGATGTCGCCCGGCGCGAAGGTGAGTTCGATGCCCGTGACGCCGGCCTCGTCCAGCGCGTCCATCACCCGCGCCCAGAAGCGCTCGGGGTGAGCCAGTGCCCACGCGCGTACCGCGTCCGCCGAGGGGAGCCCCCAGAAGTCCGGGTGGTAGAAGGTGACGACATCGGTGGCGAAACGCGGGGTCACGCGGTGCCTCCGCGCGCGTTGTAGACGACGACGCCGTCCGCCTCGTCCACGGCCTTGCGGTAGTTCCGGAACACGGCCAGCGCCTCGTCCCGGAGCACATCTCCTACGACCTCGATGCCGCGCGCCTCGAACTGCCCGGCCCAGTCCGCGCCGAGCGGGCCCTCGTCGAACGTGGTGATCTCCTCCAGTTCCGGGCCCTCGCCCGCGACCACCAGACCGCGCACCCCGGACCACAGGGTGGCGCCGTAACACTGGACACAGGGGTGCCAGTTGACGACCAGCTCGTGGGACGGGAGGCCGGTGGCGCCCAAGTCCCAGCCACCGGTGGCTGCTTGGGCCAGACCGAGTGCCACGACCTCCGCGTGTGCGCTGGAGACTCCCGAGGCGAGGACGACGTTCACGCCGACGGAGACGATCCGGCCGGTGTCGCGCTCGGCGACGAGGGCCGCGAACGGACCGCCGTCGCCCTCCCGCCAGTTGCGGTCCGCGAGCCGGTGCACGAGGCGCATCCGGTCCTCCCGGCCGGGGACGACGGCGGGCACGTCGGCCAACTCGTCGTCTATCCACGCCGGTAGGGCCACGCGGTATTCCTTCACGATGTCGATCACGTTCGGGTTTCCTCTCAGTGCGCGGCGAGTGGCGCGGTGCGGGTGGTGACGGCCCGGGCGGTCCGTACGGCCGTCAGCGCGCCGGTGAGCGTCACGTTGGCGGCCATCGGTGTGGGGATCACTCCGGTGCCGGCGACGTACAGGTTGTCGAAGCCCCACACCCGGCCGTCCGGGTCGCACACGCTGGTCCCGTCGTCGGCGGTGCCCGAGCGGACGGTGCCGGTCAGGTGCAGGGACGAGCCGGGCGGGAGCAGGGCGAGTTCGGTCGCGGGGTCGAAGGGGCCGAACTCCTCGGCCAGTGAACGGACCTCGGCGAGCCCCCGGTCGATCAGCGCGCGGTCGGTGTCGGAGTAGCCGAACTCGACGCCGATACGCGGCAGTCCGGCGAGGTCGGTGTCCAACTCGGAGAAGACAAGCCGGTGTTCGAGGTGCGACTCGACGGGGACGAGTAGTGACAGCCCCACGGCGTGTGCGAGGGGGCGGCCGTTCTCGTCGACGTACGTCCGGTTCATGATCTGACCGTGGAACGGCTGTGCCGGCCCGTTCTGCGGCAGCCAGAGCGAGTCCGTGCTGAACTCGCCGGTGCGCGGGAGCGGCAGATCGTCCAGGGCGATGCCGAACCGGTCCAGATCCAGCAGGACTTGGGCGGTGATGAACGCGTGCTCGTTGAGGTAGCGGCCCAGTGCTTCGGGGCGGATGCCCGAGGCGAACAGCAGTTGCGGGGTGCGCAGCGCGTCGGCGCACACGATCACGGTGCCCGCGTGGAGTTCGGACTCCGTGCCGTCGGCGACGCGGCGCAGTCGGGCGCCGGTGGCCCGGCCGTCCGAGACGACCAACCGGGTGGCGAGCGTCCCTGTCAGCAGCGTGAACGCCGTGTCGCCGCCCGACGCGATCGCCGGGAAGATCGTCCCCGGTGCCGTGCGCGGCATGGGGCCCGAGTCCGTCGCCGTGACGGCCATGGGCATCGGCTGCGGTCGTCGGTCGGCGGGCGCGGTGTCGTCGTAGCGGCGGCGCAGTACGTCGAGGACGGTGCGGCCGACCTCGGTCGGGCCGATGGGGGAGGGGGAGACGGCGAGCAGGCGGCGCGCGGTGTCCAGGTCGGCCGCCCAGCGGGCCGGGTCGCCGAAGTCGAACACCTCGGGCCCGGCCGGCCACGGCGTGGCAGCGGTCCAGTGGACGCCCATGCCACCCGCGTTCCACGCCAGCGCCGTCGCGGGCATCGCCTCGGCGTCCTCACCGAAGGCCAGCGCGTGGAACATGCCGGGTGTCAGGCCGACGAGACTGTCCGCGACCTCGCGCACCACCTCGGCGCCGGTGTACATGCCCTGGACGCCGGAGTCGACCCGCTCGTTGTACCGCGACCAGAGGGCCGGGTCGGCGACGTCGTGCAGATGCAGTCCGGGCGCGTCGCCGATCGCGCTGCCGCCGTCGACCATCGTGATGCCCAGCCCCGGATCGCTCTCCCGCAGTAGCCGGGCCACCACGGAACCCATGATGCCGCTGCCCACGATGAGGACGTCGGTGTGCGGGATGTCGGTCACAGGGAGACTCCAAAGTCGGGTGCTGTGGGGGGAGTTAGGAGCTGGGGATCAGTGGTCCGAACAGCTCGGTGTCCATGCGGTCGAGTGCCAGCTTCACGGCGCCGATCAGCGCGGCGTCGCGGCCCAGACCGGTGGCGCGGAGTTCGATCGCGGGGGTACGGGCGACGCGCATCGCCTCGCGCACCCGGGGGAGCAGCACATCGGCGGCGTCCTCCAGACCACCGCCGAGCACGATGAGCGAGGGCGCGACCGTCCACGACAGGGTGGTGAGGATCGAGGTGATGTTCTCGACGAACTCGTCGACCTCGGCGAGCGCTTCCGCGTCTCCGGCCCGGGCGGCGTCGAAGCGTTCCCGCGCCACCTTGCGTTGGGCCGCCTCCGGTGAACTCAGCCAGGCCACGTGACGGTCCTCAACCGTCCCGGTCGGGATCGACCGCGCCTCGACGATCTCGCCCGCCGCGCCGTCCAGACCCCGGTGCACGGCCCCTCGGATCAGGATGCCGAGACCGGTCCGGTTGCCGAGGATCGCCCACACGACGTTGTCGTGGTCACCGGCCACACCCCGCCAACGCTCCGCCAGTGCACCGAGGTTGGAGTCGTTGTCCGCGAACCAGGGCATCCGGATGCGCTGTTCGAGCTCCTTGGGCAGGTGCACACCTTCCCAGCGCGTGGTGTGCACCAGGCGTCGTACGACTCCCTCGTCGTCGATGGCGCCACCGCCGGCCACCGCACCCGCGCGCAGCCGGTCCGGTGATCCGCCCGCGTCGTCGAGCGCCTCCCGCACCAGAGCCGCCGCGTCGTCGAGCGTGGCCTGAGGGTCCTGGTAGGCGCGCAACGGGCGGTGTGCCCGGCCGACGATACGGCCGCGTACGTCGGCGATCACCGCGGAGGCGTCGGCGGTGTTGATGTAGACGGCCGCCAACAGGGCGTGCTCCGCGCGCAGTTCGTACCGTCGGGCCGGTCGCCCGGCACTGCCGCTGGTCGGAATCCGCTCCAACTCGGCCACCCAGCCCGCCTCGACGAGCGAGTCCAGGATCAGCTCGATGGTACGGCGGGACAGCCCGGCCCGTTCGGCGAGCGCGGTCAGGGTCGTGGGCCCCGCGGACACCGCGAGCGCGCGCAGGACGACCGAGGTGTTGACGCGCCGCACGGCGCTCTGGTTCATCCCCGACATCAACATCCCTCCGCCTCCTCGGACCTGCCCCGTACGACGGGGTCGGACACCCCGGTGATGGGAGCGTGGACGGTCTCCGTCATGGGCCTCACCGCATTCCTGATCCGGCGATGCCCTGCACGAAGTACCGCTGCAGGAACAGGAAGAGCACGAGGACCGGCAACATCACGACGATCGCGCCGGCGAGGACCAGGCCGTAGTCGGTGACGTGCTGGGCCGCCTGGCTGGTGGCGGCGAGGCCGACCGGGAGGGTGTAACTCGACGTGCTCTGGGCGACGATGAGCGGCCAGATGAAGTTGTTCCACGAGTTCAGGAACGACATGATCGTGATCGTCGCGACCGCCGGACCGGCCAGCGGAAGAAAGATCCGGAAGAAGATCCGGAACTCGCCCGCGCCGTCGATGCGTGCCGCCTCCAGCAACTCTTCGGGGACCGACTGCGCGTACTGCCGCATGATGAAGACCGAGAGCGGGAGCGCCACGCCGGGGAGCGCGATGCCGGTGAGCGTGTCGGCGAGGCCCATGTCGACGGTGATGACGAACTGGGTGACGAACACCGTGGTGAACGGCACCATCATCGCCGCCATCACCGCCCCGAACGCGAGCCGCTTGCCCGCGAACTCCAGCTTGGCGAGGGCGTATCCGGCCGCCGAGGCCGCCACGATGTTGCCGATCACCACCATGAGGGCGACCAGCACACTGTTGGTGAGGAAGCGCCCGAAGCCCTCGGTCCGGAACAGCCGCACGAAGTTGTCGAGCGTGACGTGTTGCGGCAGCCACGCGCCCGGGTCGGACCGGATCTCGTCGAGTCCGCGCAGCGAGCCGCTGATCACCCAGAAGAAGGGGAGGAGGGTGAGCAGCGCGCACAGCACCAGCGCGCCGTACAGCAGCGATCGGCCAACGGACCGTGTGCGTACGGCGATCCGGTCCTCGGCGGCGGTGGCGATCAGGTCGGCGTCTGCGTCGTTCAAGGACGCGGCTACGGCGGTCATGTGCGGGGCCTCAGCAGACGGAACTGGACGACACTCACCAGCAGGACGAGCAGCAGCATCACGAAGGACGCGGCCGAGGACATGCCCAGCTGGCCGGACCCGAACTGGTGGTAGGTGTACAGCGACACGGACTCGGTCGACCCCAACGGGCCGCCGTCCGTGAGGAGATAGGGCTCGTCGAAGACCTGGAGGTAGAAGACGGTCAGCAGCACCGACACCATGAGAGTGGTGGGCAGGAGGAGCGGCAGGGTGATGTGCCTCAACTGCCTCCACCTGCCCGCCCCGTCGAGCGCGGCTGCCTCGTACACGTCCTCCGGCACGGCCTGCAGTCCGGCGAGGAACAGGACCATCGCGGTGCCGAAGTTGCGCCAGACGCCGAGCAGGATCACCACGGGCATGGCGAGGTGCGGATCGTCCAGCCAGTTCGGTCCGGCGAGACCGACGGCGGCCAGCGCCTTGTTGACGGTGCCACCCGCGTTGAAGGCGTACTGCCAGATCAGGGCGACCGCGACGACGTTCGTGACGACCGGCGCGAAGAAGACCGTACGGAACACTCCGCGCATGCGCCGGATCCCGGAGTTCAGCACCACGGCCAGCGCGAAGCCGATCGCCATGGTCAGCGGCACACCGGCGGCGACGAAGACGGCGGTGTTCAGGATGTCCCGCAGGAAGGTCGGGTCCTGGAACAGGCGCAGGTAGTTGTCCAGGCCGGTGAAGTCGACCGCGAGGGGATGGCGCAGGTCCGAGCCCCGCAGGTCGGTCAGGCTGAAGCCGAGCGCGGCCACCGTGGGGATCGCGGTGTAGAGCACGAACACGACGGCGAACGGCGCGAGGAACAGCCACGCGACCGCCGTACGACGCGAACTCCCCGAGCGGCGCGCCCTGTCGGGCGCCCCCGGGACGAGCGTGGTGGTCATCCGCGGCTCACTCCGCGCCCGTGCCGAGACTCTTGGCGTACGCCTGGATGCTCGCGGCGGCCTTCTCCGCGGTCTGCGTGCCCTTGGCCACGGCCTCCGTCTCCTTGCCCAGCCGGGTGGCGACCTGCTGCCAAGTACCCACCTGGGGAAAGGCCTTGGTGTTCTTCAGCTGGGTGAGGAAGGCGTCGAGTAGCGGCTGCTTCTTGACGGTCGGATCGTCCCAGGCGGAGATCACCGCCGGCAGTGAGCCGTACGCCGCGTACTGCGCGACCTGCGTGCTCGGCTTCGACACGTACCGGACGAACTTCCACGACGCGTCCGTGTTCCCGCCGTCCGCGAGGACGCCCCAAGTACCCCCGGCGGAGAAGGAGATGCTGCCCGAGGCGCCGGCCGGCAGCGGTGCCGTGGCGACATGGGCCGCTGTCCAGCCGGTCTTCTTCGCGGCGGTGTCGAGCTGCCCGAGCACCCATGGACCGGTGATCATCGTCGCGGTCCTGCCGGACACGAAGTACGGCTGCGCGTCGAGGAAGGTGGGGGTCGCGGTGTCGGCCGAACCCGAGGTGAAGAACGACGCGTTGTACTTGAGGGCGTCGACCATCGCCGGTGTGTCGAGGGTCCAACTACCGTCGGACGAGAGCAGGTTGCCGCCTGCCTGCCAGGCGTACATGGCGACGTCCTGGCCGTTGAAGATGTCCCAGCCGTTGTCGGCGCCGAGCCCGTGCACGGCGCCGGCACCCTTCAACGCGTTGAAGAACGGCACCATTTCGGCCCACGTGGTCGGCGCCTCGACGCCCGCCTTCCTGGCGAGGTCGGCGCGGTAGACGAGGGCGTACGTGTACGCGTACCAGGGCACCGTGTAGGCCACGTCCTTGACCAGACCCGCGTCCCACAGGCTCTTGAAGAAGGCGCCGGAGTCGACGAGCCCGTCCGGCACGGGCTGGAGGATCGAGGGGTCGAGGAACTGGGCCTGCGACTCGGGGAAGAGCTGGGCCACATCGGGGCCCTTGCCCGCGGCGATCGCCGCTTGGAGCTTCGTGTAGTACTCGGAGTTCGGTATCAGCGTGAACTTCACGGTGACGTTAGGGTTCGCCGCCTTGAACGGCTTGATCACCTTGGCGAGGACGTCGGCGTCGCCCTGCGCGGCCCAGACGTTGACGGTGCCGGTGGCCGGCTTGGCGTCGATCGACTTGGCGGTGGCTTTCGCGGTGGCGGTGGCGGTGTCGCCGCGCCCACAGCCCGCGAGGGCGAGGGTGCCGAGCAGAGCGGTGCCTGCGGACAGTCTGAGGACGCCGCGGCGGGAGGGTTCGGACACTCTGGGCTCCTGTCTCATGGGGCGCTGAGGACAGTGAAGGGATTTCCGGATTTCCGGAGATTCTCGGGGAAAGCAGCGTTATCGGTCCGACGGCCGTAATGCGGCTGATGGGACCTCTGTGGCTGACTGCGACGTTAGGAAGGGTCTGTTTCGCCGGCGTGGCTCAGCCGTCACGAATAATTTCGGAACTTGTAGCGAAATCCCTGACAGAGGGAAAACCCTTGAGTGCCCCTGACCTGCGTGACATGGACGGGTCAACGCTGTCATCCTCCACGCAGCCACCCCCACGATTCCTTCACGGATTGGTCAAAGTTCCGCCGGTCCCGCACAGCTCGGCTCTTCCCGGACAGCAGACCCGGCTGTCCGGTCTGTCACCGGCCGCGTTCGCGGTCGTCGCAGTAGGAGTAAGAGTGAGACGCATCCCCCGCAAGCGGATGGCGGTAGGAGCCCTGGTCTCCACCGCCGCTTTCCTGGCCGTCGGCATCCAGTCGGTGCCCGCGACCGCGAAGCCCGCCTCCCCCCACCCGAGCCCGCTGCTCACCGGCAGCCTGGAGGCGAAGCTCACCCCGGCACAGCGCTCCGCCCTGGTGAAGAGCGCCACGCAGAACAGCACGACGACCGCCCGCACCCTCGGCCTCGGCGCCAAGGAGAAGCTGGTCGTCAAGGACGTCGTCAAGGACAACGACGGCACCGTCCACACCCGCTACGAGCGCACCTACGACGGTCTCCCCGTCCTCGGCGGCGACCTCGTCGTGCACACCCCGCCCGCCACCGAGGCGACCGGCACCGTGAGCGCCACCTTCAACAACAAGCACACCCTCGCGGTCCCCTCCACCACCGCGTCCTTCGCCAAGTCGGCCGCCGAGACCAAGGCCCTGACGACCGCGAAGGCCCTCGACGCCAAGGCGCCCAGTACCGACAGCGCCCGCAAGGTCATCTGGGCCGGCGACGGCACCCCGAAGCTCGCCTGGGAGACGGTCGTCGGCGGGTTCCAGGACGACGGAACCCCCAGCCAGCTGCACGTCATCACCGACGCCACAACCGGCAAGGAACTCTCCCGCTACCAGGGCATCCAGACCGGCACCGGCAACACCCAGTACAGCGGCACGGTCTCGCTGAGCACCACGCTCTCGGGCTCGACGTACCAGCTGTACGACACCACGCGCGGCGGCCACAAGACGTACAGCCTCAACAACGCCACGTCGGGCACCGGCACCCTGATGACCGACGCGGACGACGTGTGGGGCACGGGCGCCGGCTCCAACACCCAGACCGCCGGCGCCGACGCGGCCTACGGCGCCCAGGAGACCTGGGACTTCTACAAGAACACCTTCGGCCGCAGCGGCATCAAGAACGACGGCGTCGCCGCCTACTCGCGCGTCCACTACAGCACGGCGTACGTCAACGCCTTCTGGGACGACAGCTGCTTCTGCATGACGTACGGCGACGGCACCAGCAGCACCCACGCGCTGACCTCGCTGGACGTGGCCGGCCACGAGATGAGTCACGGCGTCACCTCCAACACCGCCGGGCTCGACTACACCGGTGAATCAGGCGGGTTGAACGAGGCGACCTCCGACATCTTCGGCACCGGCGTCGAGTTCTACGCCAACAACTCGTCCGACGTGGGCGACTACCTCATCGGCGAGAAGATCGACATCAACGGCGACGGCACGCCGCTGCGTTACATGGACAAGCCGAGCAAGGACGGCGGCTCCGCGGACAGTTGGTACTCCGGCGTCGGCAACCTCGACGTGCACTACTCCTCGGGCCCGGCGAACCACATGTTCTACCTGCTCTCCGAGGGCAGCGGCACCAAGGTCATCAATGGCACCACCTACACCAGCACCACCTCCGACGGTGTCGCCGTCGCGGGCATCGGCCGGGCCGCCGCCCTGCAGATCTGGTACAAGGCGCTGACGACGTACATGACGTCCAGCACCGACTACGCCGGAGCCCGCACCGCCGCGCTCAGCGCCGCTGGGGCTCTGTACGGCACAACTTCCGCGCAGTACGCGGGAGTCGGCAACGCCTTCGCCGGCATCAACGTCGGCAGCCACATCACCGTGCCGACCACCGGCGTCACGGTCACCAACCCGGGCAGCCAGTCCTCGACCGTCGGCACGGCGGTGAGCCTGCAGGTCTCGGCCAGCAGCACCAACAGCGGCACCCTGACGTACGCCGCGACCGGACTGCCGACCGGCCTGTCGATCAGCTCCACGGGCGCCATCACCGGCACCCCGACGACCGCGGGCACCTACAGCTCCACCGTGACCGTCACCGACAGCACGGGAGCGACGGGGACCGCGTCCTTCACCTGGACCGTGAGTTCCAGCGGCGGGGGAGGCACCTGCACCTCGACCCAGCTGCTGGGCAACGCGGGCTTCGAGTCGGGGAACACCACCTGGACCGCGACCAGCGGCGTCATCACCAACGAGACCGGTCAGGCGTCCCACGCCGGCTCGTACTACGCCTGGCTGGACGGCTACGGCTCCACCCACACCGACACACTGACCCAGTCGGTGGCCGTGCCGAGCGGCTGCAAGGCGACGCTCACCTTCTATCTGCACGTCGACACGGCGGAGACGACCACCAGCACCGCGTACGACAGTCTGACGGTCACCGCGGGATCGACCACCCTGGCCACCTACTCCAACCTCAACAAGGCGACCGGCTACACGCAGAAGACCTTCGACCTGTCCTCCTTCGCCGGCACCACCGTGGCGTTGAAGTTCAGCGGCGTCGAGGACTCCTCCCTGCAGACCAGCTTCGTCGTCGACGACACGGCACTGACGACCAGCTGATCCACCCGTGAGCCCGGCACCCCGCACGCGCCCCCAGGCGTGCGGGGTGTTCCGGTTTCCTCAGCTGAGCGGGTCCAGCGTCAGGTAGGCCTGCTGCGGGTTGCCGTCGTTCACCAGGGACTCCTGGGCGCCGACGTCGTCGAACGCGAACGCGTACGCCTTGCCGTCGGCCATCTGCGCGTGGATCTTGCGCGCGTACTGGTTGGTCACCGTGTCCACGTAGAAGTTCGCCGTGGTGGTGTCCGGCTGGTTGGGGTTGACCAGGAGCGTGGAGCGGTTGAAGCCCGCGCACAGGGTGCGTGAAATCGGGCCGCGCACCAGGTCGTTGGGGGCGTCGAGGTACTTGGCGCAGCCGAAGATGCTGGCCGCGTCCGGCTTCTGGAAGGTCGTGACGACCGCGCCGGAGCTGTTGGTGAAGTTCATGACGTTGCCCGACACCCGGCCGTAGTACTTGGTGTTCGGCTGGTCGGCGAATGGCGTCACGGTCAGCGTCGACGACGAGTACTTCGTCCAGACGCGGTTGATGTAGTCGTCCATCACGGTGCTGGGGAGGGCGCCCGTCTCGATCCCGTACGTCGGTGAGAGCGCTCGCAGAACCGTTCCGTCGGACTGGGTCTGGATCAGGTTCGCCCAGCCGCCCGGCTGCCCGCGCAGCGCGTTGAAGAACCCGGTGTAGCCACCCGACTTGAGATGCCCGGTGGACGCCGTGCTCCCGTCGGAACGCTGCACCCCGACCGCGTACGGCGCGGAGAACATGTCCACCTGGGTGCTGTTGATCCACAGCCCGGAGTCGTTCAGCGTGTACTCGGACCAGTTGAAGAGGATGTTGCGGTTCGGGTCGGTCGGGTTCTGCACGGCCGGCTGCACCAGACCGCCGGTCGTCAGCTTGAACACCAGCTTCTGGCCGTACGAGAAGTAGATGCGGCCCGAGAACTTGGGGATCCGGATGGTGGCGGACTGCCCGGCCGCCGGGCCCGTGATCGACGCGTCCGGTGCCGGGGTGGGCGGGTTGCCACCGGCCGGCCAGGCGTGGAACGTGCCGTTGGCGTCGGCCCAACCCTGCTGGCCGGTGGCCAGGTTGGTGCCCAGGTCGTAGATGTAGACCGCGTCGCCGCGGCCCGAGTTGTTGGTGATCTTCAGCGGGATCGTGGCGGGCACCGCGGCGTCCGCCGTCAGCGGTGTGGCCAGCGCGATCATCGTGGCCACCGCGGTCGCGGCGCCCAGTCGACGCATGAGTCCGGCGAGCACTACTCACCTCCATGTGGGGGGTGTACGAAAATTGGTCCGTACCTATGTGAGAGCGCTCTCAGAGTCGCGCCGAGCCGCGTTCATGTCAATGGAGGAAACGAAAGGCGCCCACGGCAACTCGCGCCGTGGGCACCCGGATCGGATCAGGGAACGGGGGTCTGCCGATCAGAAGGTGCGGTCCAGCAGGTCGAGCAGCGCGACCCAGTGACGCTCGTCGGCCTTCGCGTCGTACGCCGAGGTGTCGGCCTGCGTGTAGCCGTGCCGCGCACCCGTGTAGACCTCGCAGCGGTGCCGGACACCGGCCGCGGTGAGCGCGTCCTCGAACCGCTTGATCTGGTCCTCCGGCATCGAGGGGTCCTGGTCGGCGTGCCCGAAGTACAGCTCGGCGGTGATGTGTTCGGCGGCCAGGTGCGGGCTGGTCGGGTCGTCGGTGGCCAGCCGCCCGCCGTGGAAGCCGGCCGCGGCCGCCACCCGGTCCGGGTAGGCACCGGCGGTGTACAGCGCCAGCCGGGCGCCCATGCAGTACCCGGTGATCGCGACCGGCCCGTCCGCGACCAGCGGGGAGTCGGCCAGCCAGCGCAGATAGGCGCCGGCGTCCCGCTCGATCAGTTCGGGATTGCGGGCCAGCCCCATGATCAGCGGGCCGACCTTCTCGAAGATTTCGGGACGCCCGTCGTGATCGATGAACTCGGGCAGCTCGACCACCGGGGCGCGCCCCTGCCGGTAGAACACGTTGGGCACCAGGACCGTGTAACCGGCCTCGGCCAGCCGGTCGGCCATCGACTTCAGGTGGGGGCGCAGTCCGAAGGCGTCCTGGTAGAGCAGCACGGCCGGACGCGGGCGCTCGTCACCGGGATGCACCAGATAGGCGTCCGCGATGCCGTCCTCGGTGGGGATGTCCACGGCTGTGCCCTGTACGGCGGTCATGGTGGGGGTGCCTCCCTGCGGATGGGCGCCGGGCCGACAGCCGGCCCGGAGCGGCGTGTTCCGATCATCGTGGCACGCCGGCCTACGGCCCCTCCGCCGGGGTCACTCGAACCGAGAGACGTCGCCCGCGCCCTTGCGGACGATCTCGGCCTCGCCGTTCGAGAAGTCGATGACGGTCGTCGGTTCCGTGCCGCAGTCCCCGGAGTCGACCACCGCGTCCACCACGTGGTCGAGCCGGTCCTTGATCTCCCAGCCCTGGGTCATCGGCTCCTCCTCGTCGGGCAGGAGGAGGGTGCTGGACAGCAGCGGCTCGCCCAGCTCGGCGAGCAGGGCCTGGGTGACGACGTGGTCGGGGATGCGCACGCCCACGGTCTTCTTCTTCGCGTTCAGCAACTGGCGCGGCACCTCCTTCGTCGCCGGGAGGATGAACGTGTAACTGCCGGGCGTGGAGGCCTTGATGGCGCGGAACACGTCGTTGTCGATGTGCACGAACTGGCCCAGCTGGGCGAAGTTCTGGCACACCAGCGTGAAGTGGTGCCGGTCGTTCAGATGCCGGATGGTGCGGATCCGCTCCATGCCGTCACGGTTGCCCAGCTGACAGCCCAGCGCGTAGCAGGAGTCGGTCGGGTACGCGATCAGCGCACCCGAGCGCACACTGTCCGCGACCTGGGAGATGGTGCGGGGCTGCGGGTTGTCCGGATGCACGTCGAAGTACTTGGCCACCCGTCGAGCTTATGCCGTGCCCGCGCCGGTCGCCGCGCGGGCCCGCTGCAGGCTGTCGGTCCGGCGGGTGTGTACCCCGGCGAATCGGGGGAAGCCGACGAGTGCGCCCGGGTCTCTCCCCCGAACCCGGGCAGGACCGGCTCCGCCGCGGCCCAC
>NZ_JBHXME010000175.1:0-23303 GCF_042721125.1 Streptomyces sp. NPDC058469 | reverse complement strand
GGATCTTCCGCAAAGCCCGGTGCAGTCCCAACCGCATGTCGTCAATCGCAGCCGCCATCCTCACCCTGGAGCGGCACCGCTGAAAAGGCTCACTGCTTTAGTTTCCCACGAGGGACGCGGTACCCGCGCGCTTCCCGGCCGGGCCGGAGCACGAGCCCCTCCAGGGGAATCACCCCCTCGTCCAGGCCGTAGTCGGCGTGCGTGTCGGCCGCCGCAGAGGGGTGGGTCTTCAAGGCCCTGTGGAGGCGGTAGTTGTAGGAGACCGGGTTGAGCCGGTCGGGCGAGAACGGTTCGATCACCACCGTCCCCACAGCCCGCTGACGGGCGATCTCAGCGCCGGTGAGGATCACCGCAGCGCCTCCTGGGCCAGCTCGGCGGCGTGCTTGCGCAGGTCGTCGAGGCTGCCGGAGTTGTCCACCCGCCACCACGGCGCCGTGGCGACCGCCGCCTCGGTGGGATGGTTCTCATCCCCCGCGGACAGGTCGGCCCGCCCGGCTTTGCACCGCTGCCGGACCTCATCGGGCGCCGTGACCTCCACCAGGGCAAAGCCCAGAGCGGTCACCGCCTCCACATCCGCCGCGCGCATGTCGTCACAGAGCAGCACGGCCTGCGGCCACAGGTCCCCGGCCTGCCGCACCCGCTCGGCGAACGGCTCGGTCAGTGCGCCCGGGTTGATACGGCGCAGCTCGGTGCCCAGCAGGTTCAGCAGCCGGCCGTCCTGGGCGCCGCTCTCCAGCAGGGGCCTGCCCGCCACCGCGTAGACCACGGCCTGGAGTTCGTAGAGCGGCGCCGCCAGCTTCACGGGCAGCACCTTCCTGCCCGAGCGGGCCCACTCCTTCGCCAGCAGGCCGGCGAGCGTGCTCTTGCCCGCGCCGGGCTTGCCGTACAACGCGATCCTGGGCATGGCTGTGCCCTCCCCTCGTGACCGTCTCGGATACCGGGCGGGTGCCGGGAACACTCACGCAGCACCACCTTGGCCACCGCGCGGTGAGTCCCTACGCTCAGGGCCCGTAGCCGTCATCGTGGCCTCCCGCACCACCTCGGGAACAGGGGGCAACTGTCCGCAGGTGTCCGCAAATTGACGACCGGGCCACCATCCGGACACGGGAGAGTGTGTGCTGGTCGTCGCAGACCAACCCTGTCCGCAACGGGCCGCGGACATCGACGTCCCACAGCGCCGTGGAGGCAGCCATGCCAGAGCCGACAACCCAGGTGACCTTCGCCACCGAACTGCGCCGCCTGCGCGGAGAGTTATCCCTGCGTGCCCTCGCCCGCCGGGCCTGCTGCAGCAAGAGCGTCATCGGTGACATCGAGACCGGGCGCAGACTGCCCACGCCCCGGATAGCAGACGCTCTGGACAAAGCGGTCGGTGCCGACGGCAAACTGGTGGAGTTAGCCGAAGCGGAACGACAACAAGCGGAGCGGGCGAGCACCACGGCTCCCGACCAGGCCGTGGACGGTCTCCTGCTGGATTGGGACAGCGTGTTTCGCAGGGACTTCCTCAAAGGCACCGGCGTCGCGGCAGCCGCTCTCACCGGCCTGGGCGCAGAACAGACGCTGGACGCGGACAGCCACGATCTGCTGATCGCGCACAAGGACTTACGCGCCGCCCACGGCCGGCTGGACAACCTCCGTGGCGCACAAGCCGTCTACAGCCAGGCCCGGGAACACCACCAGCAGATCCTCGCCTGGCTCACGACCGCCACCAGCGACACCGAACGCCACCGGATCGCCGCCTTCGCCGCCGACACCGGCGGCTTCGTCGGCTTCCTCACCTACGACCTCGGCCAGGCCGAACTCGCCATCACCCACTACCGCGACGCCGCCGGACACGCCCAGACGGCCGGCGACATCTCCTCGTGCTGCAACCTCCTGGGCCAGAGCAGCCGCATCCTCGCCGACCTCGGCCACTACGACAAGGCACTCACCCTCGCCCACCACGCCCTGCACCTCGCGGGCACCCGCGCCCACCCCGCCGTACGATCCTGGCTCCACGCCGTCCGCGCCCACCACCACGCATGCCTCACCCACAGCCGCGCCGCACACACAGACCTCACCACCGCCTGGAAACTCCTCGACCACGCCGACGACGGCGAGAAACCCCCCTACATCGGCTACCTCAACGCAGCCGAGCTGAACAAATGGACGGGCCACACCGCAGTCCGGCTCGCTTCAAGCAAAGCGTCCGCGATCCGCACCGGACGCACCGCGCTCGACGACGCTCGCGCAACATGGCCCACCAGCATCGTCCGAGGCTCCGCCGAAGTCCTGACCGCCAGCGCGCACATCTACGCCGCAGACGGAGAGCGTGAGGTTGCCGCCGACTTCGTCTCCCGAGCCATCGCCGTCGCCACCACCACAGGATCAGCGAGGAACCTCCGCGCAGCCCTGACCGCCCAAACGCTGGTCATGTCCGCATCCTCACTCAACCGACGGTCGATGAGCTAAGCAACAGCGACGGCCCCCGCCCGCTTCTGCACTGATCCACGGAACTCGGAACTACGGCCAGAGCCAGATTTATGCAACGCCTGCCCTGTCCCACAGCAGCCGGCCCACTGCACTGCGCGTGCGGCGGTCGCGCCGTGAGGGTCCATGCTCGTCACGGCCGAGGTTGAAAAATACCTGCTAAGACCGGCGTTGGCAGCGCCCTCCTCCCGCTCGTACGGTAGCGGCCATGACCGAGACTTTGGACCAGAGCAGGTTGAGTGAGATTGCCCGATCACTCAACCGCTACCAGTGGCAGCCCAGCGATGAGGAAGCCACGTGCGGCGCCGCCTTCTTCCAACTGGTCAAGAGCACGGAAGAGAAGGAGCGCGGCTTCCCCCGGGGCACAGAGCCAGGGCCGTGGACACCGCGCCTGCGTACAGAGAACGTCGCCGTACTGGCCGACGAAGTCACCATGCTGCGGGAGGAGTTCTTGCCCGAGTGGCGCGAACGCCTTCCCGCCGGCTCGCCCATGGCCGAGCTGATCGACATGTACGTCCGGGGTGCGCAGCCGGTGGTGCGGCACGCGGACGCGGTACTGGCCGCCTGGGCTGAGGCCGTCCTGCCCGAGCCGACCGAGGACGAAATCGCCTACCGCACCAGATACACGGGTGCTCCGGCAGAGGAGGTTGCCGCCCGGCTGCGGTTCGGGACCGCTGCCAGTTGGGAGGAGGAGCCTCCTCGGCGCCTGCTGTGGGAGGAGATGGCGCCCGCGTGGAACCATCTGGGGGCGGTGCGCTCCACCATGATGGCCGCGGTGAGCGGGGACGTTGAGTACTGACGCGTCCACACCGGCCCGGCCGGTCAGCTGTGTGAAGGCCGCCTGAGGAACGTGGGCGGTCGTGCCGTGGCCTGATGCGGGCGCTGGCCCCGTACGGGGCAGATCACCAGGCGGGGTGATTCAAATAGCCCTATCTGGTGCGGGTGATTTGGCAGTTGGGCCGGCAGGCACACTGAGGGCGCTGCGTGCGGCCGTGAGGAACACGGTCCTCGCCCGGTCCACGTCGTCGGGCGGGCAGCTGCGATCGTCCTGTACCAGCGTGGCAAGGTGCTGTGCGGCGTAGAGGACGTCGTCGGGACCCACCAGCCGCAGGGCGTCCAGGGTGCTGTTGACAGCCCGGCGTTTGTCGAGAGGAGCAGGCCCACTGGGACTGGCGGCGCCGAGCGCTGTATCGACGCGATAGAGGAACTCCAGATAGGCCGGGCGCCGGACATCGTGCTGCCGCTGTTCATTCGCGGCGGAACCGATGAGTTGCAGCACGTCGGGAAGGACGCCAGCCACGCTCGTTGACTGGCGCCGCAGAGGTCTGGCAAACCAGATAACGGGCAGACCGCCGGCTACCGCCGCCACCGCGGCGATGAGTGCAACTTCCCCGAACCCCATGATCCGATTCTGCCAGAACGCGCAGTCGGGCGCCGGGAATCGCCGTCGCCCCGTACCGTGCGTGCTCGGCTCCCTGGCATCGTCCGGACCGGCCATCCCGCCGGTGGCCCGGGGCATCGACGAAGGTCGCAGCAGCGCTCCTGCAAGTGGGCGGACCCAATGATCATCGCAGCACGGTGATCATTCCAGTGTTGCGACGAACGTGACGAAGCGGCCCTGGGCGTTGGCCAGTTGAGGGTCCGGCGAGGCCGACTGCTCGGTGCTGGCCCAGCTCCCTGCAGAGCCGTCGGGCTGACCGCGGACCTGGACGGAGGACGCCCCCAAGGAGAAGGCCAAATACCGGGGATCGGGACGCCTCGCACCCGCTCTCGGCTTCAATAGGGTCATGGACACTGCGGTCGTCGGGTTGATTGGAACCGTTGTCGGGGTGGTCGGAACGCTGGCCACCACCCGTCTCGGTGGAACGGAACAGAGACGCGCTCAAAACGATCAATCGGCAAGACTGGAGAGGACCACGGCCTATACGAAGCTCGCCACTGCATGCAGCCGCACCTACAGACTGGGCTACGCCGCGCACGTGGAGGTCCAGGACACTCATGGTCGAGCTGAGCCTTCCCCGGGAGTTGCGGAGAGGCTTCAGGAGTTCGGCCTGGCCGTCGAGTCCGCCCTTGAAGTCGTGAGCCTCGTCAAGCTGCACGGGCCGGAGGAGATTGCACGCGCGGCGGGCAACTTGGCCTCCGCCATGAGCGGCTGGTACCGCGAGGTCGCGTTCCTTGCGCAAGGAGAGGGCAATATCCAATGGGCGGGCGAGGCCATCGAACTCTACGAGGAGTTGGAGGAGCGATTCATTGTCTTGGGCCGCGAGGCTCTGAGCAGCACGCCCGTGCCGGCCTGAGGGCTTTCCTGTTTCAGGGAGGCGGAGTGCCGCGGCTAACGGGCGAGGGCGGCCTGATCCGGAAGGTCCCGCGCTTCAGGACACCGGGGGACGGCGGGACGCTCGCGCAGTGCTGACTCGGGGGCAGCCGGTGAGGGGAATCCGCAGCCGGATGCCACCGCCCCCCAGGGTAGTGCTGTTGCCGGGCCCACCAAGCAGATCCTGCGGAGTGCCGGCCAGGGCGTGGGTTGTCGCCGGGGCGGGCTGGGCGGTGGTCATCGGGGAGCCCAAGGCAGCGCTCGATGCCGATGGTGTCGTAGTGGATGCCGAGGGCATCAGCACAGCGCAGTGCGGCAGCCCACCTCTGCTCTGGCCGTCTGCCGATTGCCGATCGCCCAGTGCGGGATCTGCTGGGCGCCGTGTTGAGGCGGCCGTGGAACCAATACCGTGCTGCTATGAAATCGAGTCTGCGCGAGTGCATGGAAAAGGCGTCGGCGATCGGCAGGGACGAGCCTGGGTGGAAGAGCGCCGTTGCCCGGGCCGCGCAGCTCATCGAGCCGCAGTGGCTGATGAAGGGATGGGAGTGGAAGCGTCCGTACGCCCTGGACAGCCTGGCACTGATCCTCTTTGCGCTGGACCGCGATGAGCAGTTGGACGATCAGGCGGCGCTCATCGCTCTCGCGCCGTACGTGCACACGCCGGGCACCGAGTACCTGCACACCGCGGACGTACTGGATGCCACGCTCGCCCTGTTCGCCGAGCGCTTGCCCGATGTCGGCGGACCACTTAGCCGCCTGATCACCTCCCTGACGGTCTCCCAGGCGGTGGACGACTGGGCGATGGAGGAGCTGCCGTCGATGGACACACCCGACGTCCGCATGCGACTGGCACCCGCTCTGGAGTGGCTCGACCGAGGGCTGGGGGCAGGGGCGCCGGCGTCCTAGAAGAAAGAGAGCACCCGTGAACGGGCGTGCAGCGTCAGGGGGTCAGCGCCACTCCGTGGGGTCGTGCGGGTCGGTGTACGTGCTGGAGCTGCGCGCGTCGGCCGGAGTGATGGTGAGTCGGTAGGTGCCGGAGAGCACGGCGACGATGCGGCTCGGCGGGCGCGGCAGCAGCAGACCGACGGGGAAGCCCTCCGGGAAGCCGGTCTGCTGATCGGCCCACCAGCGGATCCACCCGTAGACCACCGACGGGTACAAGCCCACCGGTCCAGGTTCGTCACTGCGGACAGTCACCGTGTAGCCGGCCGGTTCCCAGACCGCGGGCGGCTGGACGCTCACCCAGACCAGCGCCTCACGACTGCTCGTCACCGCGGCCACGACCAGCGCACCGGGAAGCGACCGCACCCTCGCCCGCAGCTCCTCGTGAGCGGCATCAACACTGCGGTGATGGCGGGCGTCAGCAACGACGACGGACGCGCTCTGGGCGACCGGCTCCGGCTCGATCGGCGACCGGCCGACCGGTGCCAGAAGATGCCACGTCCCCTCCTCCTGCGGATGCCCTTCTGCCAGTTCGTGCCAGTCCACACGGACCCGCACGACCGAGTCCGCCCCGGTATCCGCCTGCGTCCGCACATGCCCCGCGGCCACAGCCTCGTCCGTCGGCACATCGATCACGCCGTGCTCCTCTCCCTGCCGCTTCCGGGCCACCCGCACGTTGGGCGGATGCACCTCTCCTATCTTCCCCACCACGCGCAAGTCCAGGGGCGTTACGGCGTTTCGCTCATCGCCGACGCCAGAAGGACGTCATCTGTGAGCATCCGTTTCCCCCGGCGGTCTGCTGCGACATCTCAGGGCGAGTGCTCAGTCTTGGCCGCCGGGGCGGTTCCGTGCGAAGGGGTCCATTTCCATCGCCAGTGGCGGTGAACCTGCTGTACGTCGGCTTCGACTACGTCGCGCAGGTCGTCTTCGTCAGTCGGCGGTTCCAGGCCCAGTGCTCCGGCGACCTCGCGGAAGGCCGTCATCATCTCGGGGTCTCCCGCGGCGACCAGACAGGACAGGAGCGGCTGGTCTGCCGCAGTGGACTGGTCGACGAGGGTGAGGATCTGGACCCGGTCGGCCATGGTCATGGCGGGCAGCGCGGCACCGAGTTGCCGTCGCAGCTGTGCCCAGCTGATCGTGTTCTGTTCGCGGGCGGCCCTCTTGAGCGCGCCGCGCACGGCGGCGGCAGTGGACTGCACGACGTCCGCAGTCAGTTCATGGCGCTCCTGGCGCCCGCTCTCCGGTTTTCGCCGCGTGGACGACTTCCTGATCCAGGACTTCGCCTTTTTCTGTTCGTCGGCGGACAGCCAGTCACCTGCGGTCTCCACGACGCCGGCCAGCTCCTCGGTCAGCTTCTGCTTCTCGTCGGCCGACACGCGGTGGCCCTCGGCGAGGCGTTCCATGATGTTCCTGGCCCTGCGTACGGCCGTGCGTCGGGAACGACGTTCCGCGCGGGTGCTGTTCGCCTCCCGCGACGTCGTCCGCTCTGTCCGTTCCTTCGGTGCCTCGGGTATTTCATGCCGGTTGGGGGGCTCGGGTGCGCGCCTTCGGGGCCGGGAGGATTCGAGCAGGGGGTGCAGCACGGTGCGGCCGGGTCCGGGAAGGTGGTTCTGCTGGCGGAGGAAGGCCCGGGCCTCGGCCAGAACGCGCTGCTCCATGACGCTGGCGCCGCGGCGGGTCAGTGCGGCTGCCGTCAGCAGCTGGGATCGGACGTCGAAGGCGCGCCTCTCGGCCACGGCCTGGCGGAGATCGGTGAACACGCGCTGCTGGTAGTCCTCGTGACTCGCGAGCCACGTCCGGGCCTCATCGAGGGCCCCTTCCGCTTCGGCACGGTCAGGACCCTGCAGAGCGTCGAGGAAGGCGCCGCTGCCGCCGCAGAGGCGGCGGACGTGTTCGACCGTTCCGGAACGCTGAGCAGCCTCCAGCCCGCGGATGAACAGCAGGACGTTCTCCGGCACGGCGCCCGGCCGGTGTCCCGCCTCGGCCGTCCCGTGAGCGGGGGCGGGGGCGGATTGTTCGTCGAGGATCCGGGCGGCGGCCGGGGTCAGCAGGCCGTCCTCGCTCCAGGCGCAGTCGCTGAGAGGGATCCACTCGGTGGGGCGGGCCAGGCTCTGCGTGCCGATCCAGACGCGGCGGCTCGCTCCGTCGCTCTCGCACCGCACCCGGTACACGTACGGGCAGTTCACCAGGATGCCCGGGTCCAGCTCGACGCCGGCCCCGAGGACGACCGTAGGGTCGTCCGCCCAGTTCGGTGGCACCATGTTGTCCATATGGACGCGCAGGCGACCACCGTCCTGGACCTCCACTTCGAGGAGAGAGCCGATCGGCGGCGGGAACGCGAACAGGCCGGCCCGGCCGTGCTCCAGCAGGGACTGGGACATCGCCGACTTCACGTACAGATGGTCGGCGCTGGACTCCCCGACCCTTGGCCTGCGGCACGTGTGCGGGGTGCCGTCGGCCTGCGGATAGTGCTGAAAGTGACACTGCCGGTCGACGTACAGCTTGTGGGCGAGTTGAGAGCCGCAACCGCCGAGCAGGACCCCGCACCAGAACGTGTCGCGGGCATGAGCCCGCCGGAAGCCGTCCAACGCGATCGCCTCAGTCGGCAGGACGACGGGCACATCGGAGTGCTCGTCCCCGATCACCGCGGTCTGTACCAGACGTGTGTCCCGCACTCCGACGACCCCCAATCGCCTATCAAACAAAGGTAGGTTCCGCGTGCGCACTCGCGACAGGAGTCGGACACGCGGACGTGCTTTTCGGCGCTCCCCCAGCAGCCCTGCTGGCAATGGCCCATCGCGCCGGACGTTGCACGGCGCGTCCGTGCGGGGCTCGGTCGGCCCTTTGAATCGTTGGTCTGATCGTTGGCTCGATGAAGCTGGGAGGGCCGGTGGCGCGGGTCAGCCACCTCCCAGCGGTATGCGCGCGACGGGTTCCCAGCTCATCTCCCACCGGACGCCGCCGTCCGGCGAGGGGTGGGCAGTCCAGCACACGTCGAGGAGATGCAGCTGGGACACGGTCAGTGGAGCGTGGCTGGGGCTGATCCGGCGAAGGGCGCTCTGGAGCGGGTCGGAGTCGGCGCCGTCGTAGGCGTAGCCGAGGGAGGCGTGCCCCCGGCCTCCCCCGTGTGCGATCGCCGATGTGTCGTGCACCTCCCACAGCGCGGCACGGACCAGGTTCCGCAGGGCCACGAGCCCCTGGTCGGGATGGGTGTCGAGAACGGCCCCGGTGCGGTTCGCCAGCGGACTGCCGCACAGCACGGTGATCGGTTCGAAACGCGTGAGCCGGGCTTTGAGCGCGGCGATGAGACGGGTGCGCTCGGCGGGGCTGATGTCGGTGCTGGGGGCGGAGGCGTCCGTTTCCACGGTGATGTGCACGAGGTCGTCGGGCACGCACCAGATGGGATAGTCGCCCAGGACCTCACGGCAGGTGTAGGCCCGCATTCGGAATGTCCCGTTCCGCTGCGGTGACCTGGGCTTCATCCGCCGTCTCATTCGAGGGACACGGCAATTCTGTCTCACGATCTTGTCCTTTGTACTGTCCGGCCCACCACTCGGAGGCCCGCACCGATCCGAGCCGAGTCAGAGAGCTGTGCCGAGGGGGACCCGCGTCACGTTTTCCCACGTGATCGTCTTGGTCTGAGGGCTCGCGGTGACGTCGACGAGGTGGACCGCGTTGATGTGCAGCGGGGCATGGCTCGGCCTCACTCGTCGGAGGAGGCGTTGCGCGGCGTCGGATTCCGCTTCGGCGTACGCGTAGGCCGTTGTCAGATGTTGAATCCCGAACTCGTACTGGCAGGCGTCGTCGCCGAGCGTGGCACGGGTGCCGTCCCGTGCTGCGGAGTGCAGGGCTGCGAGCTCGTGATCGGGATGTGTGTCGGCGATGGCGCCGCTGGCGTAGCTGAGGACCGATCCGATCATGATGGTGAACGGCGCGATGCTGGCGACCCGGTGGCTGACCTCGGCGACGAGTGTGTCCCGCTCGGCTTGGCCGATCAGGTGGTGGGTTTGCTGATCTGGTCGACGGTGATGTGCAGCCAGCGATGTTCGACCGGGGTGATAGGGAATCCGGCGCCCAGAAGGGTCTGGTTCGAGTCCGTGACCAGCTGGGCGAGGGCATCGTGGCGCGGATCGTCCCAGTCCACCTCGACGTACCAGTGGAGCAAGGTCCCCGAGTCCCAAGGCCCTTTCCCCTGCTTGAAGTTGAAGGCTCGCATGGATCGGGAACGTAGTCGCTGATGTACCCAGACGGTGGTCGTTGCGGCAGGTTGCCCGGAAATACCTTGCGATCAGGCGCTGAGAGCCTCGGCGAGTTGTGCACGGGCCGGCCGGTGAGGGCGTCGCACAGTCAGTGGCGGGCGTGCGACGGCTTAGCTGACACGCGGCCGTCGAGCAGGCGCACGCAGAGCGGTGGCTGGCGGCCGATGTTCGGGTGTGGAGCGCGACGGTGAAGCGTGGGGCGAGCTGGCGGGTGACCTCTGACTGGGTCGTGCCCGGGCCGGGCGGTTCACTGGTGAGGGAGTCGGCGGAGGCGGTGGCCGAGGATGTAGTGGGCGGGGATCAGCGTGAGCCAGAACCACATGGCTGCTTCCGTGTTGACGAAGGCCAAGGGAATAGAGAGGCCGAAGATCAGAACGCTGGAACCGAGTTGGGCGGTGAAGTGGCGGCGGGCCGCGGCGGCGGATGATGATGCGGGAGAGGGGTGCACTTGGCGTTGCGTGAGCAGCAGCAGGGTTGCGTGCACGGCATGGATCGCGGCCATGGCACCCGCGTAGAGGGCGACGGCTTCAGGTTGAGAGGCGTACGCGGCCAGGAGTCCGGTGGGGAAGGGCAGCAGGGCGACCAGGCCGAGGCCCAGGAGGATCAGGCGGGTGACTATGGCCGTCTCGGTGGGCAGTGCGGTGAGGATGCGGCGGTGGTCACGCCAGAACCCGGCGATGAGGGTGAAGCTGAGGGCGAAGGCGCCGACGTTGGGAAGCGCATCGCTCAGGGCTCTGTGGAATGCGGCGTCATCCAGATGCGCGGGGATCGCCACGTTGATGACGAGCAGTGTCATCGCGATGGCGTAGATGCCGTCAGACAGAAAGATCAGGCGTGCCGGGCCCGGGTCGTTCTCGTGGGGGTGCGTCTCTGCCACTGGCTCCGTCATGTCGACGACAGTAATGCGTTAGTACCCTGCCCCCTCGACGCTCTGCGTCTCCCGCCAACTGCTGCCTGCCACGCGCCTGCGGCCCCTGCGGAGCGAAGCCGCCTGTGGTGCCGATACGGGCGCTTCGAGGGGCAGGATGGTTGTCGCGCTCCTCGAAGCGTCCGGAGTGTGGGCTTTCGCGACTGTCAGATGGTGGGGTGCTGGTCACGGACCGGGCTGAGCGACTCCAGCAGCGACGCGATGTGTTACCCGCGGCTGCGGCCGTACCGGCGGCTGCCACCGCTACGCCTGCCACCGCCGCGCCCGCGCATGGCGAAGCCGACGATCCAGACGACCAGCAGTACGGCGGCGACCCACCAGAGGGTCTGCATGGTGAAGCCGAACCCGAACACCGCCAGGATCAGCAGAAGGAGAAGGATCCACAGGATCATTGCCGGGCCTCCAGATCGCGGGAAGTTCCTGATTCCGCGGGGTCCGGGCGAAGCGGGGGAGGTGGAATGCGTCGCCCGAGTCATCCGGAGTGGCATGGCCCTACGCCGTGCTGTCAGTCAACGCCCGGCGACTTCCTTGTCAACGTGGTGTCGGCGCGGGGGAGTTCTGGGAGCTGGGCAGGGGCCGCTGGGGCAAACGGAGCCTCGGCGGAACCGTCGACCGGCTCGGCCGGCGGCGCCGGCAGGACGTGGTCCTCCCACCAGGACAGGCCCATCACGGTGGCGAGCAGGACGAAGGGGGCAGAAGCCGGAACGATCAGTACGTACATGCGTACCGCCTGCGGTGGGATGCGTGCGACGCGGCGGGCAGCAGAGGGAGGATGCCCGCATGGGGCGCATCGAGGCGGCGCAAGGATCGCGCAGCGACGGCGAGTGCGGGAGCGGCCCGTAGGTAATCGGGACGGGGGCCGGCACCGATGCGCCAGGTGCGCCCCCGAAGGAGCGCGAGAGGTGATCGACGCTGCCGGGGGCTCGGGCCGTACCGTGCACGCTAGCCCTCGCCGCGCTCCCTGGACAGATGTCAAGTGGCCATCTGCTCCGGGTGGCAGACCGTTACATGGGGCGCTGTCCGCAGCCTCTGGGGAGGGCTACGCTGTTCGAACAGGCCCCGGCCCCCGGCAGTGATGCCTTGTTCCGCTCCGGGGAGGCCCGCCGTGTTCGTATCGCTTCTCATCCTCATCGTGGTCTTGTTCGGCCTCGGCTTCATCAACCCCCTGTGGTGGGTGGCCGCGGCCGTGTTGGTCTTCGGCGTCACCCGGCACGGCCGCGATCGCGGGGGAGGCTGGATCCGTGGTGACGGTTCCGATCTCGGGGAGTACCGGGACTACGAGAACCGCCGGGATCGTCAGGACCGCTGGGACCGTCGCTACAGCCGTCGGCACCAGGCGCGCTGGAGGCGCGAGGACCGTCGGGACCATGAACGCCGCGGGTGACCGATGTAGTTGCCCGACATCCAGGAGTTCCGGGACGGCTTCAGCCACGCCGGACGCGCCGAATTCGTGGAGAGGTACGTGCCATGCATCGCACAACCATGCTTCCGGGGGACTGGTGGGATCTGACGGCCGAGAACTCGGTAGAGGACCCGGCGGGTCAGGATGTAGTGACGCTGCGCGCCGAGATCGATCAGCTGCGGCGGGCGCTGGCCGGCCGTGCGGTCATTGATCAGGCATGCGGCATGGTGATGGTCCTGGCCCCCTGCCGCCGTGGGCCGGCCAGGAACCTGCTGGTGGATATCTCGCGGCAGTGCAACACCAAACTTCCGGAGGTGGCTGCGGCCGTGGTCGCCGCCTGGGAAGGTGAGCCGCTCTCGCGGCTGATGCAGCGGGCGCTGCGGCACGCACTGCGGCGGCTTTACGCGGAAGACCGGGGGTGCGACTCACCACCGGCGGATGAGCCGCCCGGAAGGGGAAGGTCATGATTCACGCAGCCGACGTCCGCGAATGGCGCGACCGCGATGTCGTCGATACCGAGTCGCACAAGATCGGTGTCCTGGAGGCGGTGTATGTGGACACCACCACCGATGAGCCGGCCATGGCCACGGTGCGGATCGGACTGCCCACCCGGCACCGGCTGGTCTTCGTCCCCTTGGAGGACGCGATCGCCGGGCCGGGCTATCTCAAGGTCGGCTATGTCGGAACGCTGGTGAAGCAGGCCCCTTCGATCGGCACCGACGACGTGCTGCCCGCCGAGCAGGAGGAAGCGGTCTTCAAGCACTACGGACTGGCCTACAAGCCCGGTGCGGCCGGCGAACGGCAACTGGCGCGCCGCTGACCGCCTACGGACAGGACGACTGCCCTGTGAGGTACGCACGATGCGCCAACTGACCACGCCCCGCGAGGAACAGCGGCTGTTGACGGCCGTGGCTTCGGCGGAGGAAACGGCTCTACTGGCCGAGGTCGTCGAACTACGCGCCAGGAACGAGCAGTTGGGCCGCGCGTTGGCGAGCCGTGCGGTGATCGACCAGGCGCGCGGCATGCTGATGGCCTTGGCGCCGTGTTCCAGCGAGAGGGCATGGGACCTGCTGGTGGAGGTGTCGCAGCACTGCAACATCAAGCTCCGTGACGTGACTGCGGCCCTGGTCGCCACGACGAAGGACGAGGCGCTCCCGGAGCCGATACAGCGGGAGCTGCGCCGGGGGCTGCGGCGCCTCCATCAGGAGGACCGGCGGTGACGGCGTGCGTGCTCAGCGGGCGGCACCGGGAGCTGTGAGCTCAACTCTCCGGTGCCTTCGTCCAGGACGGCCGTCGGACGCCTCCGTTGTGTAGCCCACCTCGTGGAACTCAAACACCGGCCTGCCCCTTCCCCGACCTCAAAGCCGTTGAGCAGGCAGAACGCTCGACGAGCGCCACTCCGCCGGTGGCGTCAGTGCGGTGGCGGCAGGTAGACGGTGAGCGCACGTGCCGCTTTGTCGAGGTGGAGTGTGCCGGCGGCCGGGCTTACTTCGCCGTCACGGGTGTAGTCCTCTTCCTCGCTCATTCCGTCGATCCGCAGCCGGGTGACCGTGGTGGCCTGGTAGACGCGGGAGCGGGCGAGGGTTCCGGTGAGGAAGGCGGTGACGAGACGGGTGCGGGCGAAGGGGTGGCTGCCGTCGACGGTGCGGATGTCGAGGAGTCCGTCGTTGAGGCTGCGGCGGTAGGAGGGGGCGAAGCCGGGCGGGTCGTAGCGGCTGTTGCCGGCGAAGAGCAGCCACAGCCGCCGGTGCCGCCCGTCGACGGTGACCTGGCTGGGGGTGCCGTCGGCGAGGACGCGGAGCAGGCCGATGCACAGGGCGGGCCACTTGCCCAGGCGCCTCTCGCGGGCTTCCCGAGCCCGGACGAGTTCGGGATAGACGCCGATACCGAAGGTGTTGAGGAAGTACGTGCCGGCACCGTCCGCGGCGGTGACCCGGCCGAGGTCGACCGCGCCGCCGTAACCTGCCTCCACGGCGTCGGCAGTGGACTCCAGGGTCGCAAGGCCAAGGTCGGCGGCGAAGTGGTTGAGGGTGCCGGCGGGGAACACGGCCAGTGGCAGTCCGCTCTCGGTGGCCCGGACCGCTGCCGCGTTGACCGTCCCGTCACCGCCCACGACGCCGAGCGCGCCACCGTGGGCGAGCACGTCCTTGGCGGCCTGGTCGAGCACCAGGTGCAGGTCGACGCCACTTTCACAGAGCCGTATGTCCGCCATCGGCAGAAGGATCCGCAGTTTGGCTTCGGCCGGCGTGTCGCCGCCCGCATCGCTGTTGACGACCGCGATCAGCCCCAGACCCGCGGGAAGCGCGGGGACGGAGGCGTTCGGCCGGGCGGTGTCGGCGGGTGCGTCCACGTGCAGCGGCCACCAACGGCAGGTCGCCGTCGCGACACCGACCCCGAGTGCGGCTCCGGCGAGCACTTCAACGGGCGAGTACGTGCCGGTGCGGGCGCGCAAGACGGCGGCGGCTGTGGCCAGGGGGATGAGTGCGGCTCCCAGCTTGGGCGACTCCAGGGCGACGGCGGTTGCGAAAGCCGCGACGGCGGCCGGGTGCCCGGACGGCAGTGCCCGGACAGCGGGCATAGACCGAAGCCGGTGGCTGGACGCCGACTTGGCGGCGATGCCGACGGCGGCGGAGGCCAGGGCCAGCGAGCCTGTAGCGCGCAGCGCGGCACGGCGTGCGCCACGGTTGCCGGACAGGCCCATGACGGCCGCGCCGGCCAGCCACGGCAGCAGGGGGTGGGCAGAGGCGACGCGCGCGAAGAGCCGTGCATCGAGTGCGCGGAGGTGTCTCATGCCGACTGCGTACCCGTAGCGATGCCGACCACGCGGCCGCCTGCCCGCACGAATCGGTCAAGGGCGCCTGCCGTGTTGCCAGTTGACCATCAGGTTCCGGACGGGACCGCCCAGAGTCGGCTCCACATTCGCCACCCGCGCGTCCCGTGGGCAGCCGCAGATGCGTAGCGCAGAGCTTGTTTGAACCCGGGCTGCCGGGGAACCCGTCCGAGGTGCTTCAGACCGGAGGCACGCCCGTGGGAGCAGCTGTCGCTGCTCCCCTGCGCGCTGCGGTCTGCCGGCTCCCACGGTGAGTGACGCCACCGATGAGGGAGACACGCGCCCATGCCGTACGCACGCACGCAGAACCGACGAAGCGCACGCCCCTACGACGACGCACCGGACACCGACGCCGCGTTCCGCCGTATCGCCGCTCTGCCGCACGGCCCGGAAAGGTCCGCACTGCGGCAGGAGGTGGTGTGCGCCTGGATGCCGATGGCCGAACGGCTCGCCGGGCGCTTCCGCCATCGAGGCGAGACTTTCGAGGACCTCAAGCAGGTCGCGCAGCTCGGTCTGGTCAAGGCGGTGGCCCGCTTCGACCCAGGTTTCGGCACCGCCTTCCCGAGCTTTGCCATACCGACGATCCTCGGCGAGGTGAAGCGGCACTTCCGTGACGAACTCTGGGTCGTGCATGTGCCGCGGCGCGTACAGGAGCTGCGCGGCCGGGTCCGCTCCGCCAACCATGAGTGCTCGTCGCGGGGCGGCCGCGAACCCTCCGTCCCCGAGATCGCCGCGCACACCGGCCTGTCCGAGGCGGAGGTACGGCTGGGCCAAGGGGCGCTGGAGAGCTTCGCCGCCCGGTCGTTGGACGCCGTGCCCGGCCACTCCGCGGACAGCCATCCGCTGACCGACACCCTCGGTGGCCTGGAGCCCGGCTTCGACCGGATCGTCAACCGTGAGGCGCTCCGCCCGCTGCTGCGAGCACTGCCCGAACGCGAACGCCAGATCCTCTATATGCGGTTCTTCTGCGAGATGACGCAGAGCCGCATCGCCCTGCAACTCGGTCTCTCGCAGATGCACGTCTCCCGTCTGATCACCCAGACCTGTGCACGCCTGCGCGACCAAGTGATGACCGACCCCCACGTCCTGAGGAGGGCATCCTGACGACATCCCGGGTGCACGGGCGGCGCCGGGCCGCCAGGCCCAGCGCCCGTCGCTCCGCGGAGAGGCAGACACTGACTGCCGCCGGGCGGGCGGGCTTTGCAGCACGTGGGGTGGTGTACGTCCTCATCGGTGTACTGGCCGTCCGGATCGCCCTCGGCAACGGCGGCGGGACGGCGGACCGCCAGGGTGCGCTGGCCCAGGTCGCGGCGGGGCCCTTCGGGAAGGCGATGCTGTGGGCGCTGGTTGTCGGGTTCGGCTGCATGGCGTTGTGGCGGGGCGCCCGCGCGGTCCTGGGCAGGGGGCCTCGGCGCAACGCGGCCTCGCGAGTGCTTGACGGCGGACGGGCACTCTTCTACGCCGCGGTCTGCTGGGCGACCGCCGTGTTCGCAGTCGGGGGCGGGCAGGGTTCCAGTGGCAATGCGCAGTCGCGGGACTGGACGGCATCGGCGCTCAAACTGTCCTACGGCCAGGTGCTGGTGGGTGCCGGGGGCTGCCTCCTGATCGGCATCGGTGCGGTACTCGCAGTCCGGGCGGCCATGCGGAGCTTCCTCAAGCAGCTGGACACCGGCAGCATGAGCCACCGTACGGAGCAGGTCGTCACCGCTCTGGGCGTCGGCGGAGGCGTGGCACGTGGTGTGGTGTTCGCCGCGGCAGGGGTCTTCATCCTGGTGGCAGCCGTCCACTTCGACCCGCACGAGGCCAAGGGCGTGGACGCGACGCTCCGCAGCTTCACGCAGACACCGGTGGGGCCATGGCTTCTGGTTGCCGTCGCGATCGGGCTAGTTCTCTTCGGTGTCTTCTCGTTCGCCTCGGCTCGCTGGCGCCGCCTGTGAAACAGTGGCCCAAGCCGGATCGGAAACCGTCCCGCCCCCGTCACCGACCGCAGGTGGGCATGCGGAGCGGCGGTCCACCGTCCACCACCAGGCGTCAGTGGGCCGGGCGTCGGCGCGAGCGCGATACCGAGCGCACGAGCAGGTACAGCACGGCGGCGATGACGAGCAGCACGCCGATGGAGAGCAGATACAGCATGCCGTCGACGACAGCGCCGATGACGACCAGCGCGATCGCGCCGCCGAGAAGAACCAGGAAGAAGACCATGGCGCTACGCCTCCTGGGGTCATGGCGGATGGGTGGACCAGAGGGTCGACCACCAGTAGTGCCAGCGTCCCCCGATCCTGCGGTCACCTCAATTTCAGGGTAGACGCAACCCATGGCGATGGTGTGCCAGGCAGAACGGTTCTACCGTGAGGACAGGAAGCAGATCCCAGGAGCACGTCATGATCATCCTCGGACTCCTCATTCTCGTCGCCGCAGTAGTCATCGGCGTCGCCGGCGTTCTTTCCAACAGCGGCAGCGCCCACGAGCTCACCGGCGGATTCTCCGTCTTCGGAGTCGACGTCACCGGCTCCACCGGCACCCTCTTCCTGTACGGTGTCGTCGTCGGAGCGGCGGCTCTGCTCGGGCTGAGCCTGCTCCTGACCGGTACACGCCGCACCGCTCGTCGCGGCCGCTCCGCACGTCGCGGGCTCAAGCAGTCTCGGCTCGAGACAGCCGCAGCCGAACAGGAACGGGGCGTTCTGATCAACGAACGCGACTCCGCCCGTGCGCAGACGGGGCGGGCGGAGAGGGATGACGCAGACCCCGCCGGACCGGTCGAACGACCCCGCCACAAGCAGCACTGGTTCCGCCACCGGGCCGCTCCCCGCTGACGATCCCGCAGACGGCCTTGCCCGCACCGGATGCCCAGACGCCGCTGCGGTCATGCTCGATCGGCTCCGACGCAGACCTCGGTTGAGCTGCCGGGCGCGGTGATGGTGGGACGCGCAGCGCGGGTGTTCCTCATGGACTGGCTGAGAAGGCTGCCGGTGATCGGAAAGCTGATGCGTACGCACGCTTGGCGGGCGTTCGAGCGGCTGGATGCCGTCCACTGGGCCCGGCTCGCCGCGGCCATCACCTTCACCAGTTTCGTCGCGCTCTTTCCGCTGATCACCGTGGCCGCTGCGATCGGCGCCACGCTGCTGAGCGAGGACCAGCTCGGGAAACTCCAGGACAAGATCGCCGCCCAGGGGCCGGGCCTCTCCGACCTGCTGGACCTGGACAGTCTCGTCGCGCATGCCGGATCCGTCGGGCTGATCGCGGGCGGACTGCTGCTCGTGATCGGCATCAACTGGGTCGGCGCCCTGCGCGGGTGCCTGCGCGCGGTATGGGAGAAGGATCAGGACCCGGGCAACCCGTTCCTCAAGCTCAAGGACTCCGTGGTGCTGGTTGGTCTTGGCGCGGTCGGGCTGGTCGCGATCGGCAGTTCGGTGTTCGCCAACAGTGCCGCCGGCTGGGCCGCCGACAAGGCCGGTATCGAGGGCGGGGCGGGGCGAACTCTGCTGTTCTTCGCCGGCCTGGCCATCGCCCTGGTTGTCGACTTCCTGCTGCTGGTCTACCTGCTCACCCGGCTGCCGCGGGTGCATCCCGGCCGACGTGCTGTCGTGGTCGCCGGGCTGATCGGTGCCAGGCGGGCTTCGAACTGCTCAAGTGGTTGCTGACCGGCTACCTGCAGGGCGTTGCGGCGAAGAGCATGTACGGCGCTTTCGCCGTGCCGGTCGCTGTCGTGCTGTGGATCAATCTCATGGTCAGGCTGCTGCTGTACTGCGCCGCGTGGACGGCGACAGCAGCGGGGACGGCGGTGCGGTCCGGCGAGACAGCCGGGGGCGAGGGCCCGGAGCCCGGGATCAGCGCCGCGGATGACGCTGCACCACGGAGGGCGTCAGCCGGCAGCGGCGCACCAGCAGCACCGCGCCTCCAGAAGTACGGCCCGTGATCCGAGCGTGGTTCTTCGTGCTGGGGCAGCTGCGTGCGGTCACCGCCTCGGCGGCGGTGTCAGGCCACCAGGCCGGGGAGGGGTTCGGAGTCGTCGATGAAGGCGCGGGCCAGATCGGACAGGCGGCGGTTGTGGGCCCGGGCGTAACTGCGCAGGGTGGTGAAAGCCTGCTCCATGTCGATGTTCTGGCGTTCGGCGAGTTTGCCCTTGGCCTGTTCGATCAGTACGCGGCTGTTGAGCGCGGTCTGTAGCTGTTCGTTGAGGACGGTGCTGCGGTGGACGGTGCGTTGTTGCAGGAGGCTGATGGTGGCGACGTCGGCCAGGGCCTGGGCGATGAGTGTGCCGGCCGGGTCGAAGGGGCCGGGGGTGGTGTGGAAGAGGTTCAGGGCGCCGACGACCTCGTCCCGCAGGCGCATGGGCAGGGCCTGGACGGCCCCGAAGCCGCTGCGGTGGGCCGCTGTGACGAAGTGCGGCCAGCGGTCGACCTCCCGGGTCAGGTCGGGGACTGCCACCTGTGTGCCGGTGTGGAAGCATTCGAGGCAGGGGCCCTCGTCGTTCTGGAGCTGGAAGAGCTCAAGGAGGCGTACCCGTTCGTCGGAGGCGGCCATGACGCGGAGTTTGCCGTCCCGGTCGGCGAGCAGCACCCCGGCCGCGCTCGCATCGAGCATGCCGACGCAGCGGTCGGTGAGCAGGCGTAGGAAGTCGATGAGGTCGAAGTCGGCGACCAGGTTGTCCGCCAGCTCGACGAAGGTCTTGGCAAGGAGCTGCTGATTCATCGTGGGCACCCTCTGTTGAGTTGAGACTATTCCCGCCGGAACGGGGCGGGAAGCGCAGCACGTTCGTCGGATGGCACCAGGGCGTCAGGTTTCCTCGTCGGTCCGTCTCGGTTCCGTGTCCGGGGAGAAGCGGAGCCGGTGGGCCACGACGTCGGCGGCCACGTCGGCGAGCCGGTGTCCCTGCGTATAGGCGTGGGCGCGGAGCCGGACGAAGGCTTCGTCGATACCGACGCCGAGTTGGACGGTGAGGATGCCGGTGGCCTGGTCGATCTCCGCCCGGTATCCGCCCAGGTCCTCGAAGCCTCGATCTGCCAGTGCTCGGTCGACCGGTCCGCCCGTCTCGTCGATCCGTGCGTCGAGCAGGAGCAGCGTCGCGAGATCGGCGAACGCCAGCGCATCGGCCAACTGCTCCGTGTCCAGCACGGTGGGGATGTCGGCGTACAGGTCGAGGACTCCCGGGCTGATCGCGCCCATCTGTAGGGGGAGTGCGAAGACGGCGCGTGCTCCGGCTTCCAGTGCCGCGTCGGCGAACACGGGCCAGCGGTCCTGCAGTGCGCCGGTCAGCAGATCGGGCGTCAGGACGGCCGAGCCGTGCGTGAAGGCGTCCACACAGGGGCCCTCGCCCAGGGTGAGCTGGAGCTCCTCCAGTTGTTCGCTGATGTCGTCGGTGCTGCACAGCGGGTGGCTCGCGGCGGTCCTGGACATCGCTGATACTCCGGCTCCGCCGACCGGCAGTGTGGCCACGGCCGCGGTGCACACATCGACCACGCCGACCCGGGCACCACGGAGGGCCGCCTGTTCGGCGACCAGCACCTGGATGCGGGCCGAGCGGCTGTCGGACCTCATCCGGGCCACCGGGTCCAGGCATCGTGGGCAAGTCCCTCCAGCCGCGCCGTGGTTCGTTCCCCGAGGGGGAATACCAGCGCACGGAACATGGTCGGGCCCGTCGGCCGCCACATTTCTCCGACGTCCAGCCATCCCCAGGAGCGGAGCGACGCGAGGGTCGGGTGGTCGTCCTGATCCACCAAGGTGGCGCCGAGGGATGCCTGGTGGTCGCTCAGCAGCCGCTCCTGCAACCGGCGGGCCACGTCCTGGTCCTGCGGGTGCGGGCGGACCAGGATGCTGGTGATGGCGAAGACGCCGCCGGACGCGGTGAGCTGCTCGATGCTCTGCGGCAGTGCTCCGTCGAAGCCGAGCCACCAGAAGCCGTCGCTGTCCACCGGGAATCCGAAGGCGCATCCCATCAGGTGGTCCGTCTCCGCGATCACCATGGCGAATCCCGGCCGCCGGATGTCGCCGGTGAGACGGTTCAGGAAGTCCTGGCGGCTGCGGCTGCGGTATGCCTCAGGGGCGGGCGTCTCGCGGGAGTCGACGTACAGATCCGCCAGCTCCCCGCCCAGGCCCTGTGCCAGCCAGCGGTTCACGCGGCGCAGCCGGACCGCTTCCATGGTGGACGGCTCGTCTGCATGGGGCTTGTGCGGCTGCCCCTGCCTGGGCTGGGCCGTCACCGCGCATCGCCCGAGAGGACAGGCACCAGCGGAACACTCCGGTGCGGCAGGGCATGGGCTGTCGGGGCGGGGACGTCCCCGAGAGACGGTGGTAGATGCCCGAGCGGTAGGCCGAGAAGCAGGAACCCGGAGCCGGTGAGGTCGAGGATCCGCTCCATTGTCGGTGGCGGGTTGTGCAGTCGCAGGATTCCGCCGGCCTCCGTGGTGCGCTGCGCGGCGTAGAGGAAGGCATTGAGGCCGCTGCAGTCGCAGAAGGTCACGGGAGTGAGGTCGACATCGACGATGCGGATGCCGTCGCTTAAGCACCGCGCCAGTGCCGCGCGCACCAGCGGTGCCGAATCCAAGTCGATCTCACCGGCCAGGGTGATCAGCGCCCGTTTCCGGCGGTCATGACGGTAGATGGTGAGCTGTGGGAGGGGCATGACGCCTCGGTTCAAAAGACCATCCGGCAGCGAGACGGGAACGCCGGGAGTCCCGGCTCCTCTTGGCGCGCTGCTGGCAGGGGCGTACGTTCGGAGGAGGTGGAACGACGGCCGGTCCGACAGCCCGTGCAACAGGACAGGGGACCCACCCGGTTCCCTCCAGGGATGCGCCGGGTGACGGACGAGAGGTCCGCTCCCCGCAGCCATCTGCGTCGCGAAACGACAAGCCGCCGGGGTCTGGGACGCCTGTTCGGCAGCGTAGTCCTCGCACGGTGCGACAGGTGGTCCGAAAGCCGCCCAGTCTCAGAATACGGACGGTGTTAAAGCGCGGTGGCGCGTGCATGTCCGGTGCCCTGCACGGTACTTGGACAGGCAGCGCGAAAGCGGCGGCGAACAGCCGCTCAGGCATGGCAGTCCGTCGACTGCCCGAGGAGGTGGCTTCGCGTGACGGAGTCGAACGGTTCAACCCTGCAGAAGTCCGATCCCGATGAGCCGAGCATGGGCGTGGGCACGATGCTTCAGACCGCACGGCCCGGGCCTCAGGAACCGCCGGGGACCCGCGGTCGGACGGCCATCGCGGACGGGGTGGTGGAGAAGATCGCAGGGATCGCCGCACGGGAGGTCCCCGGAATCAACGCACTGGGCGGCGGATTCACCCGCAGCATGGGCGCCGTGCGCGACCGGGTCCCGGGCGGCCACGCGAGCGCGGGACGCGGCGTCAAGGTCGAGGTCGGTGAGAAACAGACCGCCATCGACCTCCAGGTCGTCGTCGAATACGGGGTCAGCATCCGCGAGGTCGCCGCAGAGGTCCGCGAGAACGTGATCGCCGCGGTGGAACGGATGACGGGCCTGGAAGTCGTCGAGGTGAACATCGCCGTCAACGACGTGCACCTGCCGGACGAGGACACGCCGCAGCCCAGCGAGGACCGCGTGCTCTAGATGCGAGGCGGGCAGGGGCAAGGACTCCGCCCCATCGCTCATTCACGGCACAGGGACAGCCACCGACTGCAGGTGGTAATCGCCTGATCCGGGCGCAACTCGGCCCCGCTGACGGGTAATCCGCGGCAGCTCCCCGTTCGGATTCGTCGGCGAGAGGATGGAACACATCGCCTTGCTCAGCGTCGACTTCCGCTTCTCCGGGTGGAGCTTCCCCGGGTGGACCAGCCTGACCCCACGCCGGCCGAGTGCACAGCGAGGAAAGCAAGCCCGGCAAGCATGAGACTCGTCGGACTGAAGATCACCTCGGTTGACGTCTCGGTGACACGGATGATGAAGGCGATGACGAAGAGTGCGGCGGCCACGAATGCAAGCATCTGTCTACCCCTACCGGTGGACGACGAACCACACGTGATCCCGGTGGCTGCGCCGCTGCCTGCCGGGTGCCCCGGACGGCGCCGATCAGTCGTTGTCCTCGGCCGGACTCCAGCCGGTCCGCCCGGTTCTGGAGCTCACCCAGCGCCTCGCATAGATGTCCTCCCGACCGGCGAACAGCGCCCGAAACAAGGCGATCTTCGCTGCCGCCCGTGGCCGACCCCGTCCC
>NZ_JBHXME010000174.1:0-23355 GCF_042721125.1 Streptomyces sp. NPDC058469 | reverse complement strand
TCCCCCTGGCGGCCGGGGACACGTGGCACTACTCCTAGGGGTTGTGGGCGCCCAACTAGCCGGGGTTACAGGTCGTTGAGGTGGGGGGGGGGGGGGGGTACGGGGGGGGGAGTGGGGGCGGCGGAGCGGCGGGACGCCCGGGAAGTACTCTCTCCGCAGTAGGCGCGCCAAACGAACGCGGTAACTTACTTGAGTTACGCAACAATATGGTAAAGTGGGTCCCATGTCCACACCAGCGATCCCCGAAGCCCCCGCCTCCCCGGAGGTGACCGAGATCGAGCGAGCCCTCACTCGGATCACCTACCTGAGCACGCGTGCCCGCCAGCACGACCGGCTGATGGCCCTCGCCGGTGTGCCCCTGGATCGTGCGGCGGTGGCGTTGCTGCGGCAGGTCGCCGACTCCGACCCGCTGCGCCCCGGGGAGCTGGCCCATCGCCTCGGGGTCGAGGCCTCGCATGTGACGCGGACGGTGCAACAGCTGCAGAAGTCCGGCTACGTCACCCGCGTGCCCGACCCCGACGACCGCCGGGCCCAGCGGATCGAGCTGACCGAGGCCGGCCGCAACGCCGTCCGCAACGTCCGGGACGCCGGTGCGCGCGGTATGCAAATGGCCCTCTCGGAGTGGTCGACGGACGAACTGCAGCAACTGGCAACGCTGTTCCACCGCATGGTCGACGACTTCCTGAAGTACGCGATCGACGAGGAGGGTGAGCCGGAGGTCGTGACGCCGGCCGGCACCGTCTGAGTTCCGGGTACGGATCGACTGAGCGCCGGGTACGGGCCGTCTGATTCCCGGGCCCGGGGCGCGCCGATGTCACCCGAGGTCGGCGACGATCTGCGGGAGGTCGGCCGTGGATCGGATTCCGGGGGCTGCCGCGCAGACGAACGGCACGGCGTTCACCGCACGGTTCGCGGTGTACGACGGGGACATCGCGGCCATCCGGTCGAGGGGCACCGGGAACCGCAGGTCGACGTCGAGCGGCGCGTCCCCCTCGACCGCGACATGCCAGCCGGTGGCGCGGAGATCCCAGGCGGGGTCGAGGTCGGTGGTGCAGTACCAGTTGGCGCCGAACCGCAGCAGGGGTCGGCCCTTCCGCAGGCCGGACACGGTGATCCGCTGCGCGGCCACCGTGCCAACGGGCAGGGTGCCCGCGGCGATTCGGGTGGTGCGCCGGGCAGTCGCGACCTCGCCGACCGCTTCCACCGAGTCGAGCGGTGTCGAGAGCGCCTCGGCGAGCAGCCGCAGCGACGGGCCGAAGCTGTCGCGCAGTCCGGCCAGGCGCTGCTCACCGAATTCGGCAGGGGGCCGGCCGAAGCCCATCACCTCGAACAGCAGCCCGGGGGAGTCCCGTTGGAAGAGATCCGCGAACTCGTCGACCGTCAGCGCGTCGAGCCGCCGCTGGATCGAGGTCAGCGCCAGCGGCAGCGCCTCCGTGATGAATCCGGGACTGCTGCCCGTGCTGTGAACCGAGGTCCCGCCTTGCTCACACGCGTCCTCGATCCGCTTCCGCGTGACCGGGTCCAGACTGGGCGCGTGATGGAACTCGCCGCGCGTCGACACGATGTTCACGCCTGACGAGAGCAACGTGCACACCTCGTCGACATCGCAGGTGCGCGGGGTGTAGAGGACGCAGTCGGCACCGAGCGCCAGGATCTCGTCGATGTCGTGCGTCGCGAGAACCCCGGTGGTGCCGAGGCCGCCCCCGCTCAACTCACCCTCGTCCAGGCCCGCCTTGGCCGGCGTATGGACATACACCCCTGCCAAGGTCAGGTTCGGATGCTCCAGTACGGCACGCATCGTGCGGGCACCGATGTTCCCGGTGGCCCACTGCACGACCCGGTAGCGCCGCACTCCATGCCGTAGCGGCTCGGTCATCGCCCACCTCCCGATCCGGTGGGCGAGAACCGTACTCTCCGCTGTGGAGGGCGTCAATTACGTCGGCGGATGCCCGTCAGGCGTCCGTCAGTTGCGCACGGGGACGCCCGAGAGGCCGCCGAGACAGAACTGCCAGACCTCCTCGGCGTTGACCGCCGCCGCGTGGCTGCCGGCCGGAACTCCGTTGCCCTGCGCGACGAACATGACCGTCTGCATCAGGATCGAGGCCTGACGGCGGGGCTTCCCGGCGGGGATGACACCGGCGTCCTCCGCCTGCTCCACCAACTCCGAGAACACCTGGTGCAGGGGGAGATGGGCGGTCGCCACCTGCGCGGGGTGCTTCACGAGGAGTTGCAGTGCGAAGTCGCTGAACAACGGGCGTTCCACGCCGGGGTTGGACAGTGACTGCTCGAAGAGCATCGTCACGGCGAGTCGCAGCGCCTGGAGCGGATCCGACTGGGAGCCGGCCGCCTCGCGGATCTCCGCCGCCGACTTGGACAGCGCGTCCTCGAACAGGGCGAGCAGCAGCTCGTGTTTGCCGTCGAAGTGCTGGTAGAAGCTGCGCAGTGATTGTTTGGAGCGGTCCACGACCTCCTGGACCGTGAAGTCCGTCGTCCGTTTCTCCGCGATGAGTTCCTGCGCCGCGTCCAGGAAGCGCTGCACACGTTGTTCGGCGCGGAGCTTGGCGGCACGGGTGGAACGCTCAACGGCGCGCTGGCGCCAGGCTGGTTGTTCTTCGGGGACAGCTGTCACTTGAAGAACGATACTCCACTTCAGCGGTAACGCCCCGGCTTCCCCTACCGAAGGACGCACTGCAAGTTCCGAGACCCTTACTTGCGTGAGATGAGAATGGTATTCTCACCGCCATCCGTCCGGGTTGGCAGGAGGTTCGTCTGACATGGCATGGGACTTTTCCACCGAGCCGGAGTTCGAGGAGAAACTGGAGTGGATCCGGCAATTCCGCTCCGAGCGTGTGGAGCCGCTGGACCTGCTCTACCCTGACCGGGCGTACCACCCGCTCGATGACGAACTCGGTCCCGTCGTAAGGGCGTTGAAGCAGCAGGTCCGTGACGAGGGTCTGTGGGCACCGCATCTCGGACCCGAGCTGGGCGGGCGCGGCTTCGGCCAGGTCAAGCTGGCGCTCATCAACGAGATCCTGGGCCAGTCGAGTTGGGCCCCCGTCATCTTCGGCACGGCCGCTCCCGACACCGGAAACGCCGAGATCATCGCCCGCTACGGCACCGACGAGCAGAAGGGGCGCTACCTCCAGCCACTGCTCGAAGGCGAGTGCTTCTCCTGCTTCTCCATGACCGAACCCGAGGCCGGCGCCGACCCCACGATGTTCACCACCCGCGCCGAACGTGACGATGGGGGCACCTCCCGCTCGAGCGGAGCCGAGAGCGGGGGAGACTGGGTCATCACCGGCCGCAAGTTCTTCTCCTCCAACGCCCGCACCTCGAAGTTCGTCATCGTGATGGCCGTGACGAACCCCGACGTCAGCCCCTACAAGGGCATGTCGATGTTCCTCGTGCCCAGCGACACCCCCGGCGTCCGCATCGAGCGCCACCTCGGCATCATGGGCGAGGCCACCGACGAGGGCATGCACGCACTCATCGCCTACGACGGCGTCCGCGTCCCCGCCGACGCGCTGCTCGGCGGCGAGGGCCAGGCCTTCGCGATCGCCCAGACCCGGCTCGGCGGTGGCCGCGTCCACCACGCGATGCGGGTCGTGGGCCAGAGCCAGAAGGCGCTCGACATGATGGCCGAGCGGGCCCTGTCCCGCGAGACCCAGGGCGAGCGGCTCGCGGACAAACAACTCGTGCGCGCCGACCTCGCCGACTCCTACGCCCAACTCGCCCAGTTCCGGCTGTTCGTGCTCTACACCGCCTGGCAGATCGACCGCTACCAGGACTACAAGCGGGTCCGTAAGGACATCGCCGCCATCAAGTTCCTCACCCCGAAGGTGCTGCACGACGTCGTGTACCGCTCCATGCATCTGCACGGCGCGCTCGGTGTGTCGAACGAAATGCCGTTCTCCGACATGTGGAACGGCGCTGCCGTCATGGCGGTCGTCGACGGGCCCACCGAGGTCCACAAGATCACGGTCGCCCGTGACGTCCTGCGCGGCTACGAAGCGGCCCCCGGCCTATGGCCCACCCAGCACCTGCCCACCCGCCGCGAATGGGCCCGGAAGCAGTTGGAGGACCTGCTGTGACGCTCGCGAACACGGAATCGCTCGCCCGCTGGCTGGACGGCCAGGGCATCGCCCCCGGCGAACCCGTCGAGACCTCGTACATCTCCGGCGGTACCTCCAACGACATCTACGGCATCCGGCGCGGCGACCGGACCATGGTGCTGCGCAAACCGCCGGAGAAGGTCCCGCCGGGGCGCAACGAGACCATGCTCCGCGAATACCGCGTTCTCAAGGCTCTCAACAGCACGGACGTCCCCCACCCCGAGGCGATCGCCGTCTGCGACGACACAAGCGTGCTCGGCTCCTGCTTCTATCTCATGGCGCACGTCGACGGCTGGTCGCCGATGAACTCCGACGGCTGGCCCGAACCGTTCCTCGACGATCTGTCCCTGCGCCCCGGCCTCGCGTACCAACTCGTCGAGGGCATCGCCAAGTTGGGCAACGTGGACTGGCGGCCCCAGGGCCTTGAGGGCTTCGGCCGCCCTGACGGCTTCCACGACCGGCAGGTCGACCGCTGGCTCGCCCACCTCGCCAAGTTCACGTTCCGCGAGATACCCGGCCTGGAGAACGCCGCTGCCTGGTTGCGAGAACACCGGCCCGCCCATTGGGAACCCGGCATCATCCACGGCGACTACCAGTTCGCCAACGTCATGTTCCAGCACGGCGCACCCGCCAGGCTCGCGGCCCTCGTCGACTTCGAAATGGCCACCGTCGGCGACCCGTTGCTCGACCTCGGCTGGGTGATCATGGGCTGGCCGGACGTCGACGAGGACCGGACCCGGACGGGGTACGTCGACTACACCGGCATGCCCGACCGCGCCGACCTGTTGGAGCACTACGCCAAGGTCAGCGGGCGCGACGTCAGCGAGATCGACTACTACGTGATCCTCGCCCGGTTCAAGATGGCCGTGGTCCTCGAAGGCGGCTACGCCCGGCACGTGAAGGGCGAGGGCGGCAACCCGAAGATGGCCCACTACGGCGACGTCGTCCTGCAGATGGCCGCCCAGGCGGCCGAACTCGCCGCGACGACCCGACACTCAACTTCGCGCCGGACAGGGCGAGATACGCCGTCCGCTCCCGGCCGACCCGGACCGGGATGCTCGCCGTACCGCCCGCACCCGGGATCAGCCCCATCCCGATCTCCGGCAACCGCATCACCGTGTCCGGCGCTGCAACCACCCGCCCCGCGAAAGCCGCGAGCTCGATCCCCGCGCCGACACACGCGCCGTGCAGATGCGCGGTCACCCGGGGAGCGCAACGGTGCAGCAGCGCGCCCGGGCTGCGATGAATCCGCACCAGATGGGCCTGCGCCGGATCACGCGACGTACCGAACTCGGCGAGGTCGCCGCCACTGCAGAAGGCCGGACCGTTGCCGTACAGATCGACGCGACTGATCGACGGGTCGGCCACGGCCACCTGGAGTGCCTCGCACAGTGCGTCCCGCGTCGCCGCGTCGAACGCGTTGCGCACCCAGGGCCGGTCCAGCGTGATGGACAGCCGGGGACCGTCACGGCCGAGCCGTACGGGAGTCTCGGCGGGGCGGAGTGTACGCCGATGCGCGGCGGCCAGCCAGGACCGGAAGGCCGCTCCGCCCTGAAGCGTCGAGTACGCGAGGGATTCGAGAATCAGCCTGTCGGGAATCGAGAGGGCGCCGCCCATCCGCAGTACCTGCACCAGAGCGACGGACGCGGCGGGCCGACTCTCGACGAGGCGACCCAGCTGTCCGGCGGTGGCATGCGGATCCACGCACCCCACCCACGGCCTGGGCGGATCGGGAACACCGGTGAGGAGGATGTCGAATCCCTCGACCGCATCCCGGGGTTCCGTTGCCACGCCGACCACGACGCGGTCCCGGTCTTGCACTTCCGTTTCATGCTCGGGCGTGTGGTCCTCGGGAGCGTGATCGAGGTCGACGATCACGAAGGGCGACTCCACAGTGATCTCCCTCCAGGTGTGGACCGGAGTGTAATTTGAGATCACCTTGGGAGAGAAGGGGGTTCGACTCATGGAGAATCACGTTCTCCGCACCTGGATGGACCCCGTCGAGCCGTTCCTGGCCCCCCTCACCGACGTCGCCCGCTCGTTCACGGACCTGACGGGTGTGCCGGTCGACCTGCCGACCGCTCTGTTCCTGCGGGCCCAACTGGCCGGACTGGAACCCCCGGGCAGGACATCCGCCAACGGCTCCTGCCATCTCCTCCAAGCCACCGACGGCTGGGCCGCCGCGAACCTGGCCCGCCCCGACGACCTGGCCGCCGTCCCCGCACTACTGGCACTCCTCGGTTCACCGGGAGAGCGCGGGGGCTTGCAGTCGGCGGTACGACGGGTCCCGGCGGCCGAAGTGGTCGAGGCCGCGCAGCTGCTCGGTATTGCTGCCGCCGTACCCGGATCGGCCCAAGGCGCACGCCCTGCGGTTCACGCCGAGCGGTGGGGTGAACGGAGTGTCCCCCGCGCGATGGCGGAGATACGGATCGTCGACTTCTCCGCGCTGTGGGCGGGGCCGTTGTGCGCGAGGTTGTTGGGGCTGGCGGGCGCTCGGGTGGTGAAGGTGGAGAGCGCGACGCGACCCGACGGTGCGCGCTTCGGGACGCCGGCCTTCTACCGCTGGCTGCATGACGGACACGACAACCTGGTCGTCGATTTCGCCCCAGGTGCGCTGGACGAGATCGTTGCCGAGGCCGACGTCGTCATCGAGGCGTCACGGCCGCGCGCACTGCGCCGACTCGGGCTTCACGCCGAGGAGTTCCTCGCCGCCCGCCCCGGCCGGGTGTGGGTCGGCATCACCGGATACGGACGCGAGAACGACCGTATCGCTTTCGGAGATGACGCTTCCGTGGCCGGCGGCCTGACCGGCATCGACCCGAACGGCGACCCCGTCTTCCTGGGAGACGCGCTCGCCGATCCCGTCACCGGCGTCTTCGCCGCGCACGCCGCGGCCCGTTCCCTCGCCGCGGGAGGCGGAGAACTGCTCTGCGTCTCCATGGCGGCCTGCGCCGCGACACTCGCGGACGCACGAACCCGGGTCCAGCCACCGTGCTGATCAGAAACGTGGAGGTCGAGGACCACAAGGCGGTGGTGGACGTACGGATCGAGGATGGGCACATCGCCGAGATCGGGCCTGGGCAGACGGGGCCGGGTGACGTGGACGGTCGGGGCGCTGCGTTGCTGCCGGGGCTGCACGATCACCACGTACACCTCGCGGCGCTGGCCGCCGAAGCCGCCTCGGTGCGCGTCGGGCCGACGGACGTTCGGGACCGTACGGCGTTTGCGGCCGCCCTGGTGAGTGGGCCGGTGGGGGAGTGGGTGCGGGCGGTCGGATATCACGAGAGTGTCGCGGGGGAGTTGGACCGGTGGGTGCTGGACGCCCTCGCGCCGGATCGGCCGGTGCGGGTGCAGCATCGCACCGGCGCGCTGTGGGTCTGGAACAGCGCCGCGCTTCGGGCGGTCGGGCTGGACGGCGACGGGCGGTTCTGGCGCGAGGACGAGCGGCTGCGCGGGTTTGTGCCGCCCGTACGGCTGGATCTGGAGGGAGTCGGGCGGCGGGCTGCCGCGCTCGGCGTCACGGGGTTCACCAACGCCGACCCGCACCCCGCGAGCGGGCTCACCCAGATGCTGTCGGTCCTCCCACAACGGCTCCTGGTGATGGGCGTCAACGAGCCCGTGAAGCTGATGCTCGACGATCCGACGCTCCCCACTCCCGCCCAACTCGCCCGCACTATAGGGGAGATCAGGCCTCGGCCGGTCGCCGTGCACTGTGTGACCCGGGTGCAGTTGCTGGTGACGTTGGTCGCCCTGGACGAGGCGGGCCCGGCCGACGGCGACCGGATCGAGCACGGGTCGGTGATCCCGGCCGAGACGATTCCGTGGCTGCGGCGGCTCGGCGTGACGGTCGTGACCCAGCCCCACTTTCCGGTCGAGCGGGGCGCCGCGTACGCCACGGACGTGGATGCCGACGACCGGCCCCACCTCTACCGCTGCCGGACCCTGATCGAAGCGGGCGTCCCGCTCGCCGCCGGCACCGACGCACCGTACGGCACCCCGGACCCCTGGGCGGTCATGCGGGCCGCGACCGAACGGGACGACGGGGAGCGACTCCAACCCGAGGCGGCTCTACGGCTGTTCACCGGCGAGCCCCAACACCCGGCGCGGAGACGCCGGTTGACGGTCGGGTCGGCCGCCGACCTGTGCCTGCTCCATGTGCCGCTCCGCGAGGCCCTCCGCTCGCTGTCGGGCGGACTGGTCCGTGCCGCGTTCGTGGCAGGCCGGCCCATCGGCCCCTCCTGAGCTACACGCTGTACCCGCCGTCAACTCCCAACGCCTGCCCGGTGATGAACCCCGCCCGGTCCGAGGCGAGGAACGCGACCGCCTCCGCGATGTCGGTCGCATCGCCGAAGCGGCGCAGCGGGATGTTGCGCCGGGTGACGGCGAGCGCGGCCTCGTCCAGTTCGCCGGAGCTGATCAGACGCCCGGCGATACCGTCGTTGAGCATGCCTGGTGCCACGCAGTTCACGCGGACGCCGTACCGGCCCTCCTCGGCGGCGAGCGCCCGGGCCACCGCCTCGACCGCACCCTTCGCACCCGACGACAGCCCGTCCCGTACCGGGAAGCGGCGGGTGGCGACGGTCGTCACGGCGACGATGTTGCCCCGGCTCTCGCGCAACAACGGCAGCGCGGGATGCACCAGGTTGAAGAACGCCACGGCGTCGCCTTCGAGTTGGGCACGGTACTCGCTCGGCGTCACCTTGCTGAGGTGCCTCATCGGTACGTGTGGGCCCGCCGCGTACACGAGCGTGTGGATGCCACCCGTCGTCTCGGACACGGCCTCGGCTGTGGCGGACTCGTCGGTCAAGTCGACCCTTATCGACCGGACTTGACGGCCCAGCTTCGTGACCTCGCCGGCCACCGCGTCCGCCGCCTCCTGGTTGGCCCGGTAGGTGAACACGATGTCGCTGCCGCGCTCGGCGAGGAGTCGGACGACCGCCGCGCCGATCCCGCCCGAGCCGCCCGCCACGAACGCGACACCTGGTCTGCTGGAGAAGTCCGGCACCGTAACCGCCTCACAATCCGAGGGACTTGGCGATGATGACCTTCATGACCTCGCTGGTCCCGGCGTAGATGCGGGTGATGCGTGCGTCCGCGTAGAGCCGGGCGATGGGGTATTCCAGCATGTAGCCATAGCCGCCGAACAGTTGCAGGCAGCGGTCGACCGCGCGGGCCTGCATCTCGGTGCAGAACAGTTTGACCTTGGCGGCGTCGGGTCCGCTCAGTTCGCCCGCGACGAGTTCGAGCACCGCCCGGTCCAGCATCGCCTGTCCGGCCTCGATCTCGGCGGCCACGGCGGCGAGTTCGAACTTGGTGTTCTGGAAGGAGGCGACCGTCTTCCCGAACGCCGTGCGCTCCTTGACGTATGCGATGGTCGTGTCCAGGGCCGCTCGTGCCTGCGCGACCGAGCCGACCGCCACCGTCATCCGCTCCTGCGGCAGGTTGTGGCCGAGGTAGCCGAACGCGGCACCCTCCTCGCCGAGTCGGTTGGCGACCGGGACCCGTACGTCGTCGAAGGCCAACTCCACCGTGTCCTGCACCTTGATGCCCAGCTTGTGCAGCACCCGGCCGCGGGTGAAGCCGGGCATGCCGTCCTCGACGACCAGCAGGGTGAGCCCGGCGCGGCGGTTGTCCGGGTCGGTCGACGTACGGGCCACGACGATCACCAGGTCGGCGAGGAGCCCGCCGGTGATGAAGGTCTTCGCGCCGTTGAGAACGTACGAGTCCCCGTCGCGCACGGCGGTCGTACGGATCCCGGCGAGATCGGAGCCCGTGCCCGGCTCGGTCATCGCGATGGCGGTCAGCAGTTTCCCGGAGGCAAGGCCGGGGAACCAGCGCTCGCGCTGATCCCGGTCGGCGTAGGTGAGGAAGTACGGGAGCACGACGTCGAGTTGAGTGCGCACGGTGCCCAACGTCACCAGGGCGCGGGCCGATTCCTCCTGGAGGACGACGTTGTAGCGGTAGTCGTCGAGGCCCGCTCCGCCGTACTCCTCGGGGACGGCCGTGCCCAACAGGCCGAGCGAGCCCAGCTGTTCGAAGAGTGCGTGGGGAAGCCGACCGGCTTCCTCCCACTCGGCGTAGTGGGGGACCACCTCGTTGCCGATGAAGTCCCGCGCGAGCCGGCGGAACGCCTCGTGGTCGTCGGTGAAGACGTCTCGGCGCACAGCATCCCCTGTCAGAAGGCGAGTTCGACGACGGTGGCGTTGGCGGTGCCGCCGCCCTCGCACATGGTCTGGAGGCCGTAGCGGATCCCGTGGTCCCGCATGTGGTGGATCATGCGGGTCATCAGGACGGCGCCGGACGCGCCGAGTGGGTGTCCGAGCGCGATGGCGCCGCCGAGCGGGTTGAGCAGCGCCGGGTCCGCGCCGGTCTCGGCCAGCCAGGCGAGCGGGACCGGTGCGAAGGCCTCGTTGACCTCGAAGACGCCCACCTCCTGCAGACCGATGCCGGCCTTGCGCAGCACGTGCGCGATGTGCTCCCACGTCTGCGCGATGCCGCCGAAGACCTGCATCCCCGCGTAAACCGCCTCCAGCGCCGAGGAGTTGGCCTCCGCCTTGGCGACACGCGCCGCCGCCAGGGCCCGCTCCGGCGGTTCGTTGTCGAGACACCAGGCCGCGTAACGCGTGACGCTGATGCACGCCTCCACCAGAACCGTCGCGTCCGCGAGGAGATGCTGTACGGCCTGGAAGGAGCCGATGGCCTGTCCGTACTGGCGGCGGACGCGGGCGTATTGCACCGCCTGTTCCACGAACGAGCCTGCCGCGCCGACGAGTTCGGCCGTCACGACGACAAGTGCGTAGGCCTCCCAACGGAGGTGGTCCGGCGTGGCGAGACGGCCGACGACCTCCACGGGAGCATCTGACGGCACCGCCCGAACCGAGCGCACGAGGTCCGTGCTCGGTGCCGCCCGGCCCAACTCGACCCTGCTGACCGTCCCGTCGGCGGTGACGCAGAGCGCGCTGTCGGCTCCCTCGCAGTCCCAGGCGACGAGATCTGTCGGCGTCCGTCCGGGGAAGCGGAGTTCGCGGGTGAGCGCGATGGTGGAGGTCGATCGCGGGTTGTCGTCGCCGAGCAGGCGGAGCAGTTCGGGGGCCAGCAGGACCGTGCCGAGCAGGGACGTCGTGAGTGGGTGGCGGCCATGTTCCTCCGCGAGCAGCGCGCACTCCTGTGCGGTCGCCGCCGGGGGAGAGGTGCGCCGTAGATCTGCCAAACCCAGTTCGTCCAGGGCGTGTTGGGCGGCGGTCCGGGTCGACGGCTTCACCTCGTCCGCCGAGGTCACGCCGAACCGGGTCGCGACTGAGCGCACCATGTCGCGGACCAGGACGAACTCCTCGCGGTCCACGCTCAGTTCTCCTCAGGGAGGTTCGCGCGCCGTTCGGCGCGGGACGCGAGTTCGGTGATGATGCGGATGTGGTCCGGGCTGGTCATCGTGGCCCGCTCGGCCATCAGCGCCGCTTCCATCCCGCCGCGCGACACCTGCTCGACGACCGCCGCGAGGGCCAACTTGGTGGCGCGGAGGGCCTCGGCGGGCTGTGCCGCGAGCCGGTGGGCCAGGGCGAGTGCCTCGCGCATCAGGTCGTCGGGCGGGACCGTGCGGTTGGCGAGGCCGAGTTCGACCGCCTTGGGGGCGGGGATGCGGTCCCCGGTGAAGAGGTACTCCTTCACACGCAGCAGGCTGGTGAGCATCGGCCACAGGGTGACTCCGCCGTCGCCGGCCACCAGGCCCACCGAGATGTGCGGGTCCGCGAAGTAGGCGTCCTCGGCGATCAGCACCAGGTCGCAGGCCAGGGCGAGGCTACAACCCAGGCCCACCGCCGGGCCGTTGACGGCGGCGATCACCGGCAGCGGGAAGCGGATCATCTCCGTCTGGATGGTGCGGTCGAGACGGATCGACCGCTCCCGCAGCTCCGGGTCGGTGTGGTGCCGTAGGAGATGGTCGAAGTCGCCGCCGGCGCTGAACGCCCGTCCCGCGCCCGTGAGGACGACGGCCCGGGCCTTGGTGTCGTCCGCGAGTTCGCGCCACACCTCCGACAGGCGTCGGTGCAGTTCCTCGGACACGCCGTTCAGCCGGTCGGGGCGGTTCAGGGTGACGATGCGGACGTCTCCGTCGGCGGCCACGGTCAGTACGGGACTCACCTTGCTCATACCGCGATGGTATTAAAGGTCAGACCGATACTGTCAATGGTGTTGCACGAAGAAGAGAATCACATTCTCAGGTTCGGCCGGGTCAGTTCTCGGAATCGGTGAGCTCCACGCCGCCCCGGCGGTCCACCTCGGCGGCCGCCCGGGCGAAGCCGCACACATGGCGCGTCATCCGGCGCATCGCCGCCTCGCTGTCGCGGTCCCGGATCGCCTCGGCGATCCGGGCATGCGCGCGGGCGGTGAGCTTGCGGATGTCCGCGTCCATGAACTGCTCGATGTTGGTGGCCGCGTGGATCGACTGCGAGAGAGCGCTCATGAACCCGATGAGAAGCTCGTTCTCACCGGCCCTCGCCACGGCGTTGTGCCAGCTGATGTTGGCGCGCAGGAAGCGCTGGATGTCCTCGCCCGCCGCGACGAGGTCCGCGTGGGCGTCGTCCAGCTCCGCGAGGTCCGCGTCCGTGCGACGCCTGGCCGCCAGTGCCGCGCACGCCGGCTCGATCGCCTCCCGGGTCTCGTGCAGGTCCTCCAGACGGATCCGCTGCCCGCGGATCACCAACCGCACGGTGTTGGCGAGCGATTCACGGCCGGGCCGGTGCACGAAGGCACCGCCCCCGCGCCCCGGCCTGATCTCCAGCAGCCGTTCGACCTCCAGGATGCGCAGCGCCTCGCGCACCGTCGCACGGCTCAGCCCCGTCTGCTCGACCAGTTGCCGTTCCGGCGGCAGCGCCGTGCCCTCCGTGAACTCACCGGAGAGAATCCGCTCGCGCACCTCCGCCGCCAGTACGTCCGACGCCTTGGGGACGGTGAGCGTGTCGAAGCGCGGCCGGGGTTCACCGGCCGCGGCGCGCTTCCGGACGGTGCGGGAAGGGTGCTCGGCGCTCTGCACAGGTTCAGGCCTCTCGTCGGAAGCCGCGCTCTTCGGCCTCTTTGGCTGAACCATTCAACACAGCGCGCGCGACGCCTGTCACATCACCGTGCCGCACAGCATGCGCGCCGCCCGTCAGATCACCATGCCGCCGTCCACCGGCAGGACCTGCCCGGTGATGAAGGAAGCGGCGTCCGAGGCGAGGAACACGAAACTGCCCGCGATCTCCGCCGGCTCGGCCCACCGGCCCACCGGCCCACCGGCCCACCGGCCCACCGGCCCAGCGGAATGCGGGCGAGCATCGTGGCCGCGAACTTCTCGTTCGTGCGGATGGTCTCCGTCATGGGGGTGGCCGCCAGCGGCGCCAGGGCATTCACGAGGATGCGCCGGCGCGCCAGTTCGCGGGCCAGGGACTTCGTCAGGCCGATGATCCCCGCCTTCGCGGCCGAGTAGTTGACCTGCCCGAGCGTGCCGACCAGGCCCGCAGACGACGTGACGTTGATGATCCGCCCCTTCCCGTCGTCCGGCAGGAACGGCAGCGCGGCCTGCGCGCAGTGGAAGGTGCCCATCACATGGACGTCGAGGACGCGCCGGAACGCCTCCTCCTCCAGCTTGTCGAACATGGCAGGGGCGATGCCCCCGGCGTTGTTGACCAGGATGTGCAGCGTCCCGTCGGCGAGCGCCGCCGCGCGGGCCACCGCGGCGTCGGCGGCGGACCGGTCCCGTACGTCGAGTGCGGCGCTGTCCGCCGTCAGGCCCGCGGCGTTGATCTTCCCCGCGACGGCCGCGGCGGCCGGCTCGTCGACGTCGGTCACCAGCACCGCGGCACCCGCGCGCGCCAGCGCCTCGGCGACCGCGGAACCGATGCCGCCCCCGGCGCCGGTGACGAGCGCCGACCGTCCCGTGAGGTCGAACAGCCCTGTGCTGTCGGTCATTCAGTAGCTCCTCGGGAGTCCCAGCGTGTGTGATCCCAGGTAGTTCAGGATCATTTCCTGACTGATCGGTGCGATGCGCATGAGGCGGGCCTCGCGGAAGTAGCGGGCCACGCCGTACTCCTCGGAGTAGCCCATGCCGCCGTGGGTCTGCAGGGCCCGGTCGGCGGCCGTGAATCCGGCGTCGGCGCACAGGTACTTGGCGGTGTTCGCCTCCCGCCCGCAGGGCCTTCCGTTGTCGTAGAGCCAGGTCGCCTTGCGCAGCACGAGTTCGGCGGCGTCGAGGTGGGCCAGGGAGTCCGCGAGGGGGAACTGGATGGCCTGGTTCATGCCGATGGGGCGACCGAAGACGATGCGCTCCTTGCCGTACCGCACGGCCTTGTCGAGCGAGGCCCGGCCGATGCCGAGGGCCTCCGCGGCGATCAGCATGCGTTCCGGGTTGAGGCCGTCGAGGAGGTACCGGAAGCCCTGGCCCTCCTCGCCGACGCGGTCCTCGACCGGGACGCGCAGGTCGTCGATGAAGAGTTCGTTCGAGGTGACGGCGTTGCGGCCCATCTTCGGGATCGGGCGGATGTCGATCCGGTCGCGGTCGATGTCCGTCAGGAAGAGCGTCATCCCGTCGGTCTTCTTGGTTACCTCGTCGGCCTTGCTGGTCCGGGTCAGCAGCAGGATCTTCTCCGACTCCATGGCCTTGGAGATCCACACTTTGCGGCCGTTGACGACGTAGTGGTCGCCGTCCCGTCGTGCGTACGTCGTGATGCTCGCGGTGTCGAGTCCCGCGCCCGGTTCGGTGACGCCGAAACAGACGTGCAGGTCGCCGGAGGCGATGCGCGGGAGTGTGCGGCGCTTCAAGTCCTCGGAGCCGTGCACCACCACCGGATGCATGCCGAAGATGGACAGATGAATCGCGCTGGCCGCGTTCATGCCGCCGCCCGACCGCGCCACCTCTTCCAGCAGCAGGCTGGCCTCGGTGATGCCGAGGCCGTGGCCGCCGTATTCCTCCGGGATCGTGATCCCGAGCCAGCCGCCGCCCGCGACGGTGTCGTAGAACTCCGTCGGGAACTCGTGCGTCTGGTCCTTCTCCATCCAGTACTGGTCGTCGTAGTCACGCAGCAGTCCGGCGACGGACTTGCGGATCGTTTCCTGGTCCTCGGTCAGCTCAAAGTCCATGGACTGTGGACCCTTCTCCGGTTCCGATTGCGAAACATATCAAAGGTCAGACCGAAACTGTAGGGTCCGGATGTGGGTCCAGATGTGCGGCGATCCGCGCGACCGTGCCGACGTTGTCCTCGAACAGGTGCGCCCGCATCCCCGTGGCGCGGGCTGCTTCGACGTTGGGAGCGAAGTCGTCGACGAACAGGCAGTCGCCGGCCCGCACTTCGAGCCGGGCGCAGGCGATGGCGAAGGCCCGGGGGTCGGGCTTGCGGACGCCGGTCTCGTGCGAGTAGACGATCTCGTCGACCAGCCGGTCGAAACCGTACGCCGCCGACTCCAGCTCGCGGGCGCCCACGAAACTGTTGCTGAGGATGCCCAGCCGGCAGCGCGGGCGCAGCCCCGCCACGTAGTCGATGAGTTCGGTGTTCGGGGTGCCCAGGTACTCGTCCCACAGGTCGGCCAGGAAGGACTCGGTGTCCACCGGGCCGAGTCCCAGCCGGGCGGCCACCTGCTCGCGCACCTCGTTCTCGGCGATGGTCCCGATCTCTCCGGCCTCCCAGACGTCGGCCATTCGTCGGTCCGCCGTGCCCGGCGGGAGGCCGAGGCGCTCGTCCCAGCGGGCGAGCCAGCCCGTGCGGGGCGTGAGCTCCAGGACACCGCCGATGTCGAGGATCAGACAGCGCGCGTTCATGCGGGTTCCTCTCGTTCGTCTCCGCACGACTGTCAGGTCTGACGTTTGGGCAAGGTCAACCGTCACCGCCCGTCTACCGTGGAGTAACATCGCGCGGCAGGCCATCAGAGGAGGAACCGTGCCACGGTCCGAACGCTCGTCGCTGCTGCTCGCCGGTCTGTTGGCGACCGCGGGGGTCGCCCACCTCGCCTCGCCGAGACAGTTCGACGCGACGATCCCGCGCGCCCTGCCGGGGTCGCCCCGCGCCTGGACGTACGCGAGCGGTGTCGTCGAGCTGGCGCTGGCCGCGGGGATCGCGGTGCCGCGTACCCGGCGTACGGCCGCGCTGGCCGCGGCGGGATTCTTCGTGGGCGTGTTCCCCGCCAACGTGAAGATGGCGCTGGACTGGCGGGACCGGCCGACGCCCCAGAAGGCGGCCGCGATCGGGCGGCTGCCCCTGCAGGTACCTCTCGTACTGTGGGCCCGTAGTGTCGCGAAGAATGGGGAGGGACGGTCATGACGGGACGACTGAACGTCGGTGACAAGGTCGAGGACTTCACGCTGCCGGACGAGACCGGCGCGGAACGAGGCCTCACGGAACTGCTCGCCGAGGGGCCGGTGGTGCTGTTCTTCTATCCGGCCGCCCTCTCCGCCGGCTGCACCGCCGAGGCCTGCCACTTCCGTGATCTGGCCGCCGAGTTCGCGGCCGTCGGCGCGCGGCCCGTGGGCATCAGCGGTGACTCCGTCGACAAACAGCGGGAGTTCGCCGGGAAGAACACCCTCGGCATGCCGCTGCTCTCGGACACCGACGGCACGATCCGGGAGCTGTTCGGGGTGAAGCGCGGATTCTCGCTGGCGCCGACCAAGCGGGCCACCTTCGTCATCGGCGAGGACCGGACGATCCTGGAGGTCGTCTCCAGCGAACTGCGGATGAACACCCACGCCGACCGCGCCCTCGCCGCACTCCGCGCCCACCGGAAGTGACACAGGGGCCGCAAATGCCGTATCGCGGTTGATGCGGCGCGGTAAAGGGACCATCCTGGACGATATGGAGCAGGCCTCCGCCGCGGCGGTCATCAATGCCCGAGGCATCGTGACGGGGTGGAGCGAGGGTGCCCGGACACTGACGGGATACCCGGCCGAGGAGGCCGTGGGACGGTCGGTGGGGGCACTCCTCGCCGAACCTCCCTCCACCACGGCCCTGGCCGCGCTGGCGGGCACCTTGGTCCTACGGCACCGGGACGGATCCCGGCTCCCGCTCACCGTGCGGGCCTGCGCGGTACTCGGCGCGGACGGCGCACCGGACGGATACGTCCTCACCGCCGAACCCCTCGCCGCACCCGCACCCGCACCCACACTCAGCTTGACCGAGCAGGCCTTCCAGCAGGCGTCGATGTCGCTGTCCGTCTTCGACACCGAGCAGCGCTACCTCCGCCTCAACGACGTCGCCTGCCGGGTCATGGGCGTGCCCGAGGACGTCCTGATCGGCCGGTTCTTCCCGGAGAGCGTCGAGGACGCCGAGCACAGCCGGAGCTTCCTGACCAACCTGCGCATGGTCGCCGAGACGGGCAGACCGGTCCGCTACAACAGCTGGGCGGGCGCTCCCGCCCTGAACCGGGAGCACGCCTGGAGCATCGAGATGTGGCCTCTCAAGGACGACTCCGGTGAGCCGACCGCGGTCGCCCTCGCGGCGTTCGACAGCACCGAGCAGTACCTCGCCCAACAGCGGCTGGCCCTGCTGAACGAGGCGGCGGCCGGCATCGGCACCACCCTCGACGTGGTCCGCACCGCCGAGGAACTGGTGGAGATCCTCGTGCCGCGCTACGCCGACTTCGCCAGCGTGGACCTGCTCCCGTGGGTACTCGGCGCGGACGAACCACCGCCGGCCCAGGACGGCGAGATCGTACTGCGGCGTGTCGCCCACGGTTCCGTCGCCGAGGGCACGCCGGGCGCCGCCGTGCGCCTGGGGCAGACGGACGTCTACGAGCCGTCCTCGCCACCTGTGCGTGCCCTGCGCGAGGGACGGGCGGTGCGCAGTCAGGCGGGCGAACCCGACTTCGTGCGTTGGGTCGCGGACCGCAACGCCCGCTCCCCCGAGGGCAGTTCGCACCGTGAGGGCGTCCACTCGATGATCGCGGTGCCGTTGCGGGCGCGGGGCACCACGCTCGGTGTCGCGGTGGGCGTCCGCATGGCCCACCCGGACGACTACGCCGCCGACGACGCCGTACTCGCCGAGGAACTCGCCAGCCGGGCCGCCGTCTGCATCGACAACGCGCGCCGCTTCGCCCGCGAGCGCTCCACCGCCCTCGCTCTGCAGAACAGCCTGCTGCCCAGAGACCTCCCCGGGCAGGCGGCGGTCGAGGTGGCCCACCGCTATCTGCCCTCCGGATCGCTCGCGGGCATCGGCGGCGACTGGTTCGACGTCATCCCGCTGTCCGGCAGCCGGGTCGCCCTGGTCGTCGGCGACGTCGTCGGGCACGGCATCCCGTCCTCGGCGACCATGGGCCGCCTCTGTACGGCCGTCCGCACCCTCGCCGACGTGGACTTGCCGCCCGACGAACTCCTCACCCACCTCGACGACTTGGTGACCCACCTCGCGACGGACGACACCGGCGACGAGGTCGCGGAGCTCGGTGCCACCTGCCTCTACTCCGTCTACGACCCGGTCTCGCGCCGCCTCACGATGGCCGCCGCCGGACATCCACCGGCGGCCGTCGTCCTGCCCGACGGGACCGCGAGCCTCGTCCCCATGACCGCGGGACCACCGCTCGGCGTCGGCGGACTCCCTTTCGAGGCAGTGGAGTTGGAGCTGCCCGAGGGTGCCACCGTCGCCCTGTACACGGACGGTCTGATCGAGGGCCGCGACCGCGACGTCGACCACGCCACCGCCGAACTGTGCCGCGCGCTCACCGCGTCCGCCGAATCGCTCGACGCGCTGTGCGACTCGGTGCTGAAGGCCGTGATGCCGGAGGAGCCCAGCGACGACGTGGCCCTGCTCCTGGTGCGCACCCGGGCACTGGGCGCCGACCGGGTCGCCACCTGGGACATCGAACCGGACCCCGCGCACGTGGCCGGGGCCCGGCAGGCCGCCACCGAGCAACTCACCGCCTGGGGACTGGACGAGGAGTCCTTCGTCACCGAACTCGTCGTCAGCGAACTCGTCACCAACGCCATCCGGTACGGCGAACCGCCCATCCAGCTCCGCCTGATCCGCGACCGCGCCCTCATCTGCGAGGTCTCCGACGGCAGTTCCACCTCACCGCACCTGCGCCGCGCCCATGTCTACGACGAGGGCGGACGCGGACTTCTCCTCGTCGCGCAGCTCACCCAGCGCTGGGGCAGCCGGCAGACCGGCAGCGGCAAGACCATCTGGGCCGAACAGCCGCTGCCGCCGGACTGACCGGACCGCTCAACGACCGGACCGCTCAACGACCGGACCACTCGCCGATCTGATCGCTTACTCGAAGGGGCAGCCGGGGTTCGGCGCGTCCTCCGAGAACGGCGCTCCGTGCGGCAGGACGTACAGCACGTCGAGGACGAGAGGCGTGTTCCCCAGGTTGCGGCCGATGTGCACGTTGCCCGAACCGGCCGGTTCCTGGATGGGGCTGCCCGCCCGGTACACGCCGTCGGAGGCGCAGCTGGAGTCGAAGTGGCTGAGTGTGCCCTGCTTGATGAAGCCGTACAGGGGACCGTCGTGGTAGTGCCAGCCGGTGGCCTGGCCGGGCGGAATGGTGATCTCGCGCAGGGTGTAGTCGGTGTCGCCGATCGTGGTCTGACTGATCAGCCGGGCGGTGACGCCGGGCCCCGCCGGAGTCGCCTGGGCGGTGCCGCCGATCAGCAGGGTGGCGGCGGCCACCGACCCGGTCACGGCGGTACGGAACGCGGTGCGCATACGAGAGCCTTCCGGTGAGATCTTGAGCCTCCGCCGTGAACATAGAGGCAGGGAAGGCGAGTTGGGGGCAGAAACGCCGACTTCCACCCCCGGAACTCTCAGACTCCTGGAACTCCCGAAGCTCTCCGTACTCTCAGAACTCCTCGTGCGTCTCCGGGTCCCCGCCCAGCCGCTGCGGCGTGTGGTCGGCGATGGCGGCCAGTTGGGCCGGGCCGAGCTCGAAGCCGAAGATGTCGAGGTTCGCGCGCTGCCGGTCGGGGTCCGCCGACTTGGGGATCGGGATCGCCCCGAGCTGGGTGTGCCAGCGCAGCACCACCTGGGCCGGTGTCACACCGAAGGCCTCGGCGACCGTCACCACGGCGGGGTCGTCCAGCAGCTCGGAACCGCGGCCGAGAGGACTCCAGCTCTCCGTGAGAACGCCCTTCTCGGTGTCGAAGGCGCGCAGTTCGTCCTGCGGGAACAGCGGGTGCAGCTCGATCTGGTTGACGGAGGGCAGGACGCCGGTCTCCTTCTCCAACTGCTCGATGTGCCCGGGCGTGAAGTTGGAGACGCCGATCGACCGGACGAGACCCTCCTCGCGGAGCTTGATCATCGCCTTCCAGGAATCGACGAACTTGCCGACGCGGGGCAGCGGCCAGTGGATCAGATACAGGTCCACGTACTCCACGCCGAGCCGTGCCCGGGACTCCTCGAAGGAGGCCAGGGTCTCCTCGTAGCCGTGGTGGCGGCCCGGCAGTTTCGTCGTCACGAGGATCTCCTCGCGCGGCACGTCGCTGCGGGCGATGCCACGGCCGACGCCGGTCTCGTTGCGGTAGTTCGTCGCCGTGTCCACCAGGCGATAGCCCATGCGCAACGCACCGTCGACGGCCTCCTCGGCCGTCGCGTCGTCCATCGGCCAGGTGCCCAGGCCGATGGCGGGGATCTTCGTTCCGTCGTTGAGCGTGTGCGTTGGAATGCTGATCACGGTCGGACCTTCCCTTGACTGTGCGGTACACCCAGTATGGGCGACCGGAACCCCTGTCGCCTTGTGCGGGGATCGCTGACACGATCTTCCTTGGAACCCGTACGACCTGGGTACGACCCGGTAGGGAGGGCCCGGTACGGACGACCGGCCGGGCACGCACGACGACGGAGCGGGCATGACGACGGACAGCGGCGGTACGACGACCGACGAGGCGGTGCGGGTGGACGGCATGGAGGTGCGGCCGGCCTCCGGGCACATCGGGGCCGAGATCACCGGTGTCGACCTGGCCGGTGAACTCGACGACGCCGTGGTGGCCGCGATCCGGGCGGCGGTACTGCGCTGGAAGGTCGTGTTCTTCCGCGGGCAACGGCTCGACCACACCGGGCATGTGGCGTTCGCGCGCCGGTTCGGGCAACCCGTCGTGCCCGGGCGGCGCGGCAGCGCGTCACCGGCCGGCTTCCCCGAGGTCGAGACGACCGCCGACCGGCTGGAGTTGGGCGGCCGGTTCGGCATGGAGCACGAGGAGTGGCTGGAGCGGCGCCGGCACACACTCCTGCGCGGCTGGCACTGCGACCACGGCGCCCGCGTCGACCCGCCCGCCGCGACGATCCTGCGCGCGGAGACCGTCCCGCCGTACGGCGGCGACACCACCTGGTCGAATCTGGCGGCCGCCTACGCCGGACTGTCGCAGCCGGTAAGGGAGTTCGTGGACGGGCTGCGGGCCGAGCACCGGCTCGGCGTCGGCTACCAGCCGCGGCCCGGCGACGACGCGTACGTCCGCCACCTCCTGGACCACCAGGTCGCCTCGGTGCACCCGCTGGTACGGGTGCACCCCGAGACGGGGGAGCGGGTGCTGTTCGTCAACGGCTACTACCTGGAGCAGATCACCGACATCTCCCGCGCGGAGAGCGCCGCGATCCTGGAGATGCTCCTCGCACAGGCGACCCGACCCGAGTACACCGTCCGGTTCCGCTGGGAGCCGGGCAGCGTGGCCTTCTGGGACAACCGGGCCACCATCCACCTCGCCCCCAGCGACAACGCCCACCTCGGCTTCCCGCGGACCATGCACCGGGTGATGGTCACCGGGGACATACCGGTCGGCGTGGACGGCAAGCCCTCGGAGCCGATCGTCGGCACTGAGCCGGGCCGCTGGTGAGGTCGAGGCCGGGCGGAGGCCTGCCACCCGAGCCGTCAGGTGGCGGCCTCCCTGTCCGAACCGTCAGGCGGACGCCTGCCACCCGAGCGCCGGTCCCAGCTTCGTCGCCATGTCCGTGAGGATCTGCACGTAGTCCTCGTGCTCGAAGGTGAACGGCAGCGCGAACGCCACCTCGTCGATCTCCCTGAACGCGGCGTGCGCGTGCAGGAGTTCGGCGATCTCCTCCGAGGTGCCGACGATGTCCGGCGCGAACATCAGCCGGGCCGGCCCTTGCGGTGACGTCGTACGGGGAGTGCGCTTGCGGGCGAACTCCTCGTACTTCGCGCGCTGTTCGGGCGAAGCGGAGTCGGTGGGGATGACCACCAGGCCCTGGGAGACGCGGGCGGCGTCGCCGTCGGGGTGGTGGGCGCGGAACGTGCGGATGTGGGAGAGCTGGATCTCCGCGAAGTCCCTTGACTCGTCCGGGCCTTCGGCCTTGACGACACTGCTCGTCAGGAAGTTCATCCCGTGCTCACCGGCCCACTCCGCCGAGCCCGCGCTGCCGCCGCCGTACCAGAGGCGACGGCCCAGACCGGGGGAGTGCGGCTGAACTCTGTCCGAGAACACCTCGAAGCCCTCGACCCCGCTGAAGTCGGTGGCCGGTTTGCCGCGCACGAAGTCCAGCAGCCGCCGCACCCGCTCGTAGCCGAAGTCCTCGGTGTCGGCCGTGTCGGGGTACAGCGCGTCCTTGAGCTGGTCGAGGTGCATCGGCGGGCCCACGCTCACGCCCGGGTTGATGCGGCCCCCGGACAGGATGTCGACGGTCGCCAGGTCCTCCGCCAGGCGCAGCGGGTTCTCCCAGCCGAGCGGGATCACCGCCGTGCCGAGCTCGATACGGCTGGTGCGCTGCGAGGCCGCCGCCATGACCGCGACGGGGGAGGAGATGCCGTACTGGAGATGGCGGTGGCGCAGCCACGCGCTGTCGAAACCGAGGCGCTCGCCCAGTTCGATGATCTCCAGCGTCGACTCGTGGCCCCGGCGCGGATCGGCCTCGTCGAAGAGGCCGATCGTCAGGAAGCCCAGCTTCCGCAACGGGCGTGAGGTGGGCGGCACGGGCTCCTCCGGCGGTCGTACGTCAGTTCTGTCCCGATTGTGACAGGCGAACGTTGCGGGCGTGTGATCAGCTCAGCGGGATGGTGATCTCGTCCTCGACCGGCGGGTCCATCTCCTGGTCGCGGTTGCCGGTGGCCGCGAAACAGCGCAGGCGGACCGCGTCCGGAGTGACGTCCAGCCGTAGGAAGCACTTGAAGAACGGCGGGCTGTACGTCACCGAGCTGGGCGAGAAGAGCTGCGTGTAGATCTTGCGCACCGGGAGGCGGAAGCGCGAGCGGCGGTCGGCGGCGGTCTCCGATCTGGAACCCGACATCGACGCCGACCTCGACGAGTACGAGGAGTCGCCGTACGACGGGCCCCAGCTGCCGCAGGGCC
>NZ_JBHXME010000173.1:2733-23382 GCF_042721125.1 Streptomyces sp. NPDC058469 | reverse complement strand
GTCGACGGCGTCACGGAACTCACCGCCGATGTAGTTGCGCAGCGTACGGAGATCGGTCTTCACGTGTCTCCTCATGCGTTCGACGGGGCGGGAATCGCGTCGCCGGCGGGGGCGTCGCTGTGCTCGTACGGCTTGGCCACCCACATGTAGACCAGGCCGAGGCCGATCACCACGGCGGCGGCCAGCAGCACCAGGTAGTTGTCGTACCAGGCAAGGTCCGGGGTCCGGGGCCAGATCAGGACGACGATCGCGCAGATACCCCAGGCCACGGCTCCGGCGTTCACGGCCGTGCCCCAGCGGCCGAGGGAGAACTTGCCGCCGGGGTTCCAGCCTCGCAGCCGGGCGCGCAGCGCGGCCAGGACGACCATCTGGAAGCCGATGTAGATGCCGACGGAAGCAAAGGAGACGATCTTGGTGAGGGCGTCGGTGGAGAACTTCGACACGAAGATCACCAGTGCGGGTACGACAGCGGCCAGCAGCAGGGCGTACGGCGGCACATGGCGCCTCTCCGAGAACTTCGCGAAGAGCCGGTGCCCGGCGACCATCTTGTCGCGGGCGTATGAGTAGGTGAGGCGGCTGGCGGCGGCCTGGAGGCTCATCACGCAGGACAGGAAGGAGATCAGCACCACGCACAGCACGACCCGCACTCCGGTCGTACCGAAGGCGTCGGTCAGGGCGGTGGCCACCGGGTCGGCATCCTTGCCGCTGACGACGGCGCCCATGTCGGGGACCGCCAGCAACAGCGCCAGGGCGACGAAGGTGGCCGCCGCGCCGCCGATGTAGACGGTCAGCCGCATGGCCTTGGGGATGGCGATGCCCGGGTTCGCGACCTCCTCGGCGACATCCCCGCATGCCTCGAAACCGAAGTAGAGGAAGATCCCGATGAGGGCTGCGGAGGTGAAGGCGGTGAGGTAGCTGCCGCTGCTGCCCGCCCCGAAGGTGTCGAAGACGACGCTGAGGTCGTAGTGGCGCTCGGTGAGCAGCAGCCAGCCGCCGACCGCCAGCGCGCCGAGGAGTTCGGCGGCGAAGCCGACGAAGGCGGCATAGGCGACGACCTTGGTGCCCAGGAAGTTGATCGCCGTAGAGATGACGATGAGGGCCAGCGCGCACAGGATGGAGGCGTTCGTGGTGCTCTCGATGCCAAGCACCTGGGCAACGTAGGGAGCGGCTCCGTAAGCGACGCTCGCGATGGTGGAGAGCAGCGCGAACATGTAGACCCAGCCGGTCATCCAGGCCCAGCGCTTCCCCCACAGCCTGCGCGCCCAGGGGTAGATACCACCGGAGACCGGATACTGGGCGACGACCTCGCCGAAGACCAGTGCGACAAGGAACTGCCCGATACCGACGATGACGAGGGCCCAGATCATCGGCGGTCCGGCGGTGGCCAGCGAGGAGGCGAAGAGTGTGTAGACGCCGACGACGGGCGACAGGTAGGTGAATCCGAGCGAGAGGTTCGCCCAGAGCCCCATCTCCCGCTTGAACTCGGAGGTGTAGCCGAGGGCCGCGAGCTGGGCCGCGTCCTCGTCCACAGCCTCACCTCTGGCGGTGTGTATGTCAGTGCTTTCCTGTGACATGGCTGGTCCCTTCAGATACGGCCGGTGGAAGCGGTGTCCGAGGACAGCCGCTGGGCGAGATAGATCGGTACGACGGACAGCAGGACCAGGACCGCGGCGACGACATTGACCACAGGCGCCTGCTGGGGGCGGGCCATGTTGGCGAAGATCCAGACCGGGAGGGTCTCGACGCCCGGACCGGCGGTGAACGTGGTCACGACGATCTCGTCGAAGGACAGGGCGAACGCCAGCAACCCGCCGGCCACCAGCGCGGAACGCACCAGCGGGAAGGTGACGTCGAGGAACGTACGGAAGGTGTGGGCCCCGAGATCCGCCGCGGCCTCCTCGTACGAGCCGGGCATCCGCCGCAGCCGGGCGAGCACGTTGTTGAAGACCACGACGATGCAGAAGGTGGCGTGTCCGACCACGACGGTGAACATGCCCAGCCCGACACCGAGCGGTTCCAGGACCGTGCGGAACGCGGTGTTGAGCGCGACGCCGGTGACGATGCCGGGCAGTGCGATCGGCAGGACGACCACGAAGGAGATGGCCTCGCGGCCGAAGAACCTGTACCGCTGGACGGCGAACGCGATGAGTGTGCCGAGGACCAGGGCGATGGCGGTGGCGCCGAGGCCGGCCCGGACCGAGGTCCACAGCGCGGCGCGCGCGCCCGTGTTGTGCCAGGCGTCGCCCCACCAGTGGAAGGTGAGACCGGGTGGTGGCCAGCTCGAACTGCGTTCGGGGTTGAGGGAGTTGACCAGGACCAGCAGCAACGGGACGTAGATGACCGCGAAGCCGAGGCAGGCGGCGATGCGCAGCGCGACCCGCGCGGAGAGGGAGAGTTGCATGACGGGGGAGGCTCCTCGGTGACTTCAGAGGCTGCTCAGCGCACCGGTGCGACGCACGGCGAGCAGATAGAGCACGATGATCACCACGGGTACGGTGCCGAGCGCGGCGGCCAGCGGCAGGTCGAGGGTGATGTTGGAGTAGATGAGATTGCCGAGGAGTTGGGTCTTGCCGCCGACGATCTGGACCGAGATGTAGTCACCGAGGCTGAGCGAGAAGGTGAAGACCGATCCCGCGGCCACCGACGGCAGGACTATCGGCAGCACCACGGAGCGGAAGGTGCGTCCGGCGCGGGCGCCGAGGTCGGCGGAGGCGTCCAGCAGGTTGGTCGGGAGCTGCTCCAGCCCGGCATGGATCGGCAGGATCATGTACGGCAGCCACAGGTACGTCAGGACCATGACGGTGGCGGTCAGCCCGTAGCCGGGTCCTTCGAGCCCCAGCGGCTTCAGCGCCCAGTCGAGGAGACCACCCTCGGCGAGGATGAGCCGCCAGGCGTACGCCTTGACCAGGTAACTGGCCCACAACGGGGTGAGGATGGCGACCACGAGCAGAGGCCGCCACCTGGGGCGCGCGAGCCGGGCCGTGTAGAAGGCGATCGGGAACGCGATCACGGCGCACAGGGCGGTGACCGCGACGGCGACGCCGACACTGCGCAGCGCGACCTGGCGGTAGACGTCGGTGGTGAACAGCGTGGTGAAGTTGTCCGTGTTCCAGACCTTCACCACGTTCGAGGTGAAGCTGTCCGTGGTCCAGAACGCGGACAGGAACAGCACGGTGAGCGAGCCGAGGTAGGCCAGGACGAGCCAGGCGAGCGGCGCGGAGAGCAGCAGGGACAGCTGCAGCCGGGGGCGGCGGTGCAGGGTCCCGGCGAGCCGCCGGACACGGGAGCGTCCGACGGCCGGCACGGTGTGCGTCATCGTGTGTCACTCAGCCCTTGATCTCGGTCCAGGCCTGGACCCACTTCGCGTACGGCACGCACTTGACATCGGTACGTCCGTCGACGCACTGCTGGATGGGAGTGGTCCAGTAGTGGACGTTCTTCCAGTACGACTCGTCGCTCGCGTGGTACGTGGCGCACAGGCTCTTGTCGGCGGTCAGTTTGCAGGCCTTCGCGTTGGACGGGGCCTCGCCGTAGTACTCGGCGACCTGGGCGTTGACCTTCGGCGAGATGATCCAGTTCAGCCATTGGTAGGCGCAGTTGGGGTGCTTGGCCTTGGCGGAGATCATCCAGGTGTCGGACCAGCCGGTGGCGCCCTCCTTGGGAATCACCGCCTTGACCTTGACCCCTTCGCTCTGCGTGGTGTTGGCGATGACCTGCCAGGTGGTGCCCACGACCGAGTTGCCGCTCTTGAAGGCGGAGATCTCCTTGAGGTAGTCGCTCCAGTACTCGCCGATGTTCTTGTTCTGCTCCTTGAGCAGGTCCACGGCGGCGTCGAACTGCTTTTGGTCCAGGGCATAGGGGTTCTTGATGCCCAGCGACGGCTTGGTCTTCATCAGGTAGAGCGCGGCGTCCGCGATGTAGATCGGGGAGTCGTACGCGGTGACCTTGCCTTTGTACGCCGACGACTTGTCGAAGACGGCGGACCAGGAGGTGGGGGCGGGCTTGACCTTCTCGGTGTTGTACATGAGGAGGTTGGCGCCGCGGCCGTGCGGGACGCCGTAGTTGACGCCCTTGACGGTGTTCCAGGCTTGGTTCTTGAGACCGGCGAAGACGTCTTTGTAGTTGGCGATCAGGCTGGTGTTGACCGGGGCCGCGTCGCCGGAGGCTATGAGGCGCAGCGAGGCGTCGCCCGAGGCCGACACGGCGTCGTACTGGCCGGTCTTCATCAGGCTGACCATCTCGTCGGAGGAGGCGGCCGTCTTGCTCTTGACCTGACAGCCGGTCTGCTTCTCGAAGCCGGAGACCCAGTCGACCTTCGGATCGTCGGAACCGTCCTCGACATAGCCGGCCCAGGCGATCAGATTGACCTGGCCCTCGCTCTTGCCGAGCTTCGACTGCGCCTTGAGGTCCGGCGGGTTGAGGCCCGACGAAGCGGAGCCTGAGCTGCCCGACGAGCCGCAGGCGGCGGTGAGGAGCAGGACGCCGACCGCGAGGGCGGCCTTGAGCGAATGGGGTGTGCGCACGGGGAACTCCGCGAGGTGAGAACAGGGACGGGGGAGACGAGGGCTCTTACAAGGACGAGCGCTCTTACTTGGCTGCCAGGACCGTGTCCGGAAGAGCTTCCAGAACACGGAAGTTGTGACGGTGGTGCCACTGCAGTCCGACCCGGGCGCCGCGGTAGGCGGCGACGTCCTCGGACGAGGTGTCGAGGTTCTGCTGGAGGGCGGTGAGCCGTCCGCCGGCGTCGAGGTCCACCAGGAAACGCGTGGCGTCGCCCAGGTAGACGACCTCGGCGACCGTGCCGACCGCGGTGGTGTGCTCCGGCGCGTGGGCGACCACCGGTTCCCGCAGGACGCGGATCTTCTCCGGGCGGATGCTGTACGTACCGGACTTGCCCACGATCTCCTCGGCCGCCTGACCGACGAGCAGGTTGGAGGTGCCGACGAAGCCCGCGACAAAGGGGCTGGCGGGGCGTTCGTAGATGCCTGCCGGGGTGCCGACCTGTTCGATGCGGCCCTGGTTGAAGACGGCGATGCGGTCGCTCATCGTCAGGGCCTCCTCCTGGTCGTGGGTGACGAAGACGAAGGTGATGCCGACCTCGCGCTGGATCGCCTTCAACTCGACCTGCATCTGCTCGCGCAGCTTGAGGTCGAGGGCGCCGAGCGGTTCGTCGAGCAGCAGCACCCTGGGGCGGCCGACGAGGGCGCGGGCGAGCGCGACGCGTTGCCGCTGGCCGCCGGAGAGCTGGGAGGGGCGGCGGTTGCCGAAGTCTTCGAGGCGTACATCCGCGAGCGCTTTGCGGGCCCGGGCCAGGCGCTCGGCCTTCGGCACTTTGCGGACCTTGAGGCCGTAGGCGACGTTCTGCTCCAGCGTCATGTGCGGGAACAGCGCGTAGTCCTGGAACACGGTGTGCACGTCCCGCTCGAAAGGCGCGAGGCGGGTGACGTCCTTCCCGGCCAGTTCGATGGTGCCGCCCGTGGGTGATTCGAAACCGGCGATCATGCGCAGCACCGTGGTCTTGCCCGACCCGGACGGCCCCAGCATCGAGAAGAACTCGCCGTCCGCGATGTCCAGATCGACTCCGGCCACCGCCTGCGTCTGGCCGAACGACTTGCGCAGGTCCCGCAGTCGGATGGCCTTCCCCTCGTTGAACTCCATGAGCGGGAACCTTTCTGGTGCTGTGGCTGGTGCTGTCGAGCGATGAACGTAAACATATGAAGTCATAGTTCAAATCTCAAGACCCCCTTAAGGTAAAGCCTGAGTCAACGATCAAGGTGGTGGCCGTGCAGCGAGATCCCGGCGATGCCCGTCGAGCCGTTTTCATGCCTGTCGACACGCAGGCCCGGGTGGATGCGGTCGTGCGGCGGCTCGGTGATGCCATAGAGCTCGGGCTCCTCGCCGACGGCGAGCAGCTGCCCGGCGAGGCCGACCTCGCGGCGCAGCTCGGTGTCTCCACCGTGACCTTGCGTGAAGCCCTCATGGCGCTGCGCCAGCAGGGCCTGGTCACCACCCGCAGAGGCCGTGGCGGCGGCAGCTTCGTCACCGTGCCCGACGGGCCTGCGGAGGACCGGTTGCGTGCCCGCCTCTCCGACTGGAGCACCGAGGAGCTCCGCGACCTCTCCGACCACTGGGCGGCCGTCTCGGGTACCGCCGCCCGGCTCGCCGCCCAGCGCACCGAGCCCGGGGATCTACAGCAACTGCGCCGTTCCCTGGGGGAGTTGATGGAGACTGCGGACACAGCGGTGCGCAGCCGGATCTACGGGCGCTTCCATGTGGAACTGGCCGCGGCCGCTCAGTCCGCCCGGCTGACCAGGGAGGAGGTCACCCTCCAGACAGAGGTGGGAGCGCTGATGCGCCTCGTGCTCGGCGAGGACGAGTACCTCATGGACGTATTGGCCCGTCATAGCGCCGTAATCTCAGCCGTGCATGATGGTGCCGACGACCGTGCCAGAGCCCTGGCCGAACAATGCGTGCAGACCTCCATGGCGCGCCTGATCGAACTCCGCCTCGGATCTCCCGACGGCGCGCGCGGTCCCCGTCCGAAGGAGGCCCCCCATGGGCAGCGATCATCGGCCGGCACACTCGGCGGCGGTTCTTGACGAGCTGACGGTCGCTGATGTGGCCGCCAGGGTCCGCGACGCACTCGAAGGGGTCTTCGACGCCGTGTGCCGGACCGGGGTGGACACGGAGGCGGTGCTCACCTCGGCCGGCACGCACGGCCGCCGCCCCGTCTCGGCCGACCTCGCCGCCCTCCGCCCCGGCCTGCATGCCCGCCTCACTCGGTACGAACTGGTCTCAGGGCTCGGCTTCGTGGCGGCGCCCGGACTGCTCGGTGACGTACCGGCCTGGCTGGAGTGGTGGCAGACCACCACGGACGGGGCCGTCCAGCCACTGCTGCTGGACCTGGACCCTGAGCACTCGGCGTACTACGACTACACCCACTGGGACTGGTTCACGCTGCCCCGCGACACCGGACAGCGGGCGATCGCGGGACCTTACGTCGACTATCTCTGCTCGGACGAGTACAGCCTCACCCTCTCCACAGCGGTGACGGTCGAGGGCCGTTTCATGGGGGTGGCCGCGGCCGACGTCTATCTGCGGCATTTCGAAGCAGGCGTCATGCCGCTGCTCCAATGCCTGCCGGAACCTGCCCGCCTGGTCAACGCGCGCGGCCGTGTCGCCGCCTCCAACGACCCCCACCACCTGGTCGGATCGCTCACCAAGGGCCCGGACTTCGCGGCGGTGCTGGCCGGACCGGCGACCGGCGCCGAACACGACGGGCTGCAACTGCGGCCCTGCGACGGCGTCCCGCTGATCCTGGTGACGACGGCACGCCCGGCAACGCTCTGACTTACCAGCGGCTCGGACACTTCCTGCTGTACGGCTCATACGCGCCCAACCGTCTCGCCTTGGCCCCGGCGCCGCGGTGTCTTCCTCGCCGACGGACTCTCCAAGACGGCCATGACCCCACGGCGACTGACGGACGCGAAGCCCGTCCTGCGGACAGGCGACGCGCCGCCAACGGTCACACCTCCAGTAGATCCCGGGCCTTCACCGGGAGCCCCGTCTCGAAGGACTGGTTCGCGGCCAGTGCGGTGACCAGGGACCGGGCCCCGTCGGTCGCGTCCGCCGCCCGGCCGAGCGGGTCCGAACCGTCGGTGGGCGGCCCGCCGAACAGGTCCTCCAGCATGCGCACATCGCCCCCACCATGGCCGCCCTCGCCCGTCGTGACTTTCACCTCGGTTGGCTGCTCCCAGAACCGGCGCAGCAACAGCTGCGTACGCCCGGCCTCGTCGCCGACCGCCGTCCCGTGCATGACCGCGCTCGCGCCGTCCGTCCGTGCCCGGGGCCGGGTCCAGGTGGACTCCTCGACGAGCAGTTCGAGGCGCCCCTGGCTGCCGTTGAAGGCGATCCGGTAGCCCTCCCAGGGGGCGTAGGCGTTGAGGTGGTACGTGAGGCTGGCGCCGGAGGTGTAGCTCACCAGCACCGCCATGTCGTCCTCGATCGTCACTCCCGGGCCGAAGACGTTCTGGTCGCGGTGGTAGCCGTCCTCGGCCTCCGCGTCCAGGTAGAGCGCGCTGAGCACGGGCGAGTCCGCCAGGCGTACGGCGAAGGGGTCGTCCTCGGCGGCGGGGGAGCCGTGGGCGCGGGCGTAGTCGCGGGCGAGGTTGCGGCGCCGGCCGGCCTCGTCGCCGTAGAAGAAGAGCCCTCCCAGTGCGTAGACGGTCTCCGGCGCCGTGCCGAGCCACCAGTTGACCAGGTCGAAGTGGTGACTGGCCTTGTGCACCATGAGGCCGCCGGAGTTGGCCTTGTCGCGGTGCCAGCGGCGGAAGTAGTCGGCGCCGTGGCGCAGGTCGAGGAGCCACTCGAAGTGCACCGAGCCGATCTCGCCGACCGCTCCGGACGCGAGGGTCTCCTTCACTGCGGCGTGCACCGGGTTGTAGCGGTAGTTGAAGGCGACCCGCACTTCGCGGCCGGTGCGGCGCTGGGCGTCCAGGATGCGGCGGGCACGGGGCGCGTCCGTGGTCATCGGCTTCTCGGTGACCACATCGCAGCCCGCCTCCAGCGCGCGCACGATGTAGTGGTCATGGGTGCGGTCCACGCTGCACACCACCACGAGGTCGACGCGTTCGCGGCGCAGCATCTCGTCGAAATCCTCGGCCGCGTACGCGGGTACGTCCGCCCCGATCCACTGACTGTGGACGGCCATGCGGTGGGCGTTGACATCGCAGAAGCCGACCAGCTCGACCCGGTCCGCGTAGGGACCGGACAGCGCCCGGGTGAAGAGCTGGGCGCGGGCGCCGAGTCCCACCACGGCGCAGCGGCGGCGGCGTGCGGTGTCGGGGATCATACGTTCTCCGTTCGGCGAGGTTCCGGGGCGTGAGGCGCGGGTACGGACGAGGGCGCGTCCCCGTGGTCGGGGACCGGCAGCCTGGCTCCGCCCTGCCGCGCCGACTGGTGGGCGATGATGCCCGGCAGGGTGTAGCGGGCGGCGACCCAGGCGTTGACCGGCGGCAGGGTGCGGGTGTTGACGGCTGTCACGAAGTCGTCGACGAGGAAGTGGTGGCTGCCCTCGTGGCCGTTGTGGACGTGGTTGAACTCCTTGGGCAGCCGGGAGCGGTCGTGCACCGGTGCCGTTCCGGAGACGAAGGCGTCCCGCAGGGCGGGGGCTATGTGCTCCAGCGAGGGGTCGTCCGTGGGGAGGGACCGGACGGGGCGCAGATGTTCGGTGACGTCCTCGACGCCCTCCTTGTTCTGCCACACGCTGTACGTCGCGAGCTGCTCGAAGCTGCCCTCGGTGCCGAAGAAGCGGAACCTGGACTCGCGCTTGCGGGAGGGGTATCCGACCCGGCGGAACTCGTTGATACGGAACGCTCCGCCGCCCGCGACCTCGAACAGGGCGGTGGCGTTGGAGAAGTCGTTGCCGAACTGACTGACATCCTTGTCGAAGACGCCGTCGTCGCGGTCGTCGGTGACACCGATCGCCGAGACGCTCACCGCGTGGGTGCGCCACGCGCCCAGCACCCCGCCGATGGAATGGGTCGGGTAGAGCAGCGGCGGATAGCTGGCGGTGGACTTCCAGTCCTCGCCGCCGCTGTACTGGTAGGCCTCGTAGAAGCCCAGGTCCATGTCGTGGACGTAGTCGCCCTCGGCGTAGAACAGCCGCCCGAAGCCGCCGTCGGCGATCCGGTCGCGGGCGTAGACGGTCGCGGGGTTGTAGTGGCTGGTCTCGCCCATCATGTACGTCAGTCCGGTGGCCCGTACCGTCTCGATGATGACGGCGATCTCCTCCTGGGTGACCGCCATCGGCACCGCCGAGTACACGTGCTTCCCGGCGCGCAGAGCCTGGACGACCAGCGGGCCGTGGGTCCAGCGCTGGGTGAAGATCGCCACCGCATCCACGGACGGCGACGCCAGCATGGCCTCGTAGGAGGGGAAGGTGCCCGCCAGCCCCTCTTCGGTGGCGACGCGCTCGGCCCGTTCGGGGATCAGGTCGGTGACATGGACGTCGGCGACGCCGGGGTGGAGGTGGAACAGCTTGGCGAACTGACCGGCGAACTGCCCGGCGCCGACGATGCCAAGGTTGAACGGCATGGAATGGCCCTTTCGGATGGGTCACTTGGGGACGTACGGATGGTCACAGCGGCAGCGGCCGCCACATGTCGGTGGCGGTCGCCGCGAGGGTGAGCGGCCCGAGGACGATGAGCAGCAGCACCGGGGACATGGTCAGCAGGACGATGACGGCGACCGCGGAACCGGCCAGCAGCACGGGCACGAGTGGCTGCTCCGGGATGGAGCGGAACGCCGCGACGAGGACGGCCCGCCAGGGCATCCCCTCCCGCCAACCGGCCGCGCAGCGCAGGCCCAACGCCGCGAGGACCGCCGTCGCCACGGCGAAGGCCGCTCCCAGCCCGGGGCCGTGGGCGTCCAGGGCGACGGCGTCCAGCCACAGCAGGGCCAGCGCGCCGACCGGGACCAGCACGACGACGCGCCCCGAGCGCAGCACCCGGCGCAGCGCGCCGAGCAGGTTCGCCGGGGTCACCCCGGGGCCGCCGTGGGCCTGTTCGCGCAGCACCGTACAGCCGGCCACCAGCGCCGGGTAGGCGGTGACCACCGGCAGCGAGCAGAGCAGCAGGAACACCCCGAGCAGCAGGCAGTCCGCGAAGAGGTGGAAGCGGGAACTACGCATGGCAGTGCACCTAGCCCTTCAGCCCGGAGGTCTGGACGCCCTCCACCAGCAGGCGCTGGAAGGCGAGGAAGAACAGCAGTACCGGCAGCAGGGCGATGACCGACATCGCGAACATCGGGCCGTACGCGGAGCTGTCGGTCTGGTCGACGAAGAGCCGCAGGCCGAGTTGCAGCGTGTACATCTTCGGGTCGGTGAGGTAGATCAGCTGGGAGAAGAAGTCGTTCCAGCTGGAGATGAACGAGAAGATCGTCGTGGTGACGAGGGCGGGCTTGAGCAGCGGCAGGATGATGTACCAGAAGGTCCGGTAGGGGCCGCAGCCGTCGAGTACGGCCGCCTCGTCGAGTTCGCGCGGCAGCGAGCGGATGAACTGGACGATCAGGAAGACGAAGAACGCCTCGGTGGCCAGGAACTTCGGTATGACGAGCGGCAGATAGGTCCCGAGGAAGCCGAGCTTCTGGTAGATGACGTACTGCGGGATGAGCATGACGTGCATCGGCAGCATCAGCGTGGCGATCATCACGGAGAAGTAGAGCCCGCGGCCGCGGAACCGGAGCCGCGCGAACGAGTAGGCGGCGAGCGAGCAGGAGATCACGTTCCCGACCACGGAGAGGCAGGCGAGCAGCAGCGAGTTGCCGAACAGCCGCCAGAGGGTCAAACCGCTGATCCCGTCCGCCGCCTTGGAGTAGTTGCCCGGCGTGAAGACCTTGGGGATGGGGCTGAGGTTGGAGAGGATCTCGGTGCCCGATTTGAACGAGGCGGTGAACAGCCACAGCACCGGGTAGAGCAGGACCAGGCCGATCGCCACGCATATGACGTGCCAGGCCAGCGAACGCGCGGGTATGCGGCTGCGGCCCGGGACCGGGGTCGTCGCGGTCGTCATCACGCATCATCCTGTCCGTAGAAGACCCACAGCCGGGCGCTGCGGAAGGCGATGTAGGTGACCACCGCGATGACGACCAGCAGCAGCCAGGCCATCGCCGCGGCGTATCCCATGTGGAAGTTGGTGAACGCCTGCTGATACAGGTAGAGCGAGTAGAAGAGCGTCGAGTTCGACGGACCTCCGGTGCCGCCGCTGATCACGAACGCGGAGGTGAACGACTGGAAGGAGTGGATGATCTCCATGACCAGGTTGAAGAAGATCACCGGTGACAGCATCGGCAGGGTGATGGAGAAGAACGTACGCAGCCGGCCCGCTCCGTCGAGGGCCGCCGACTCGTACAGCTCCTTAGGGATCTGCTTGAGCCCGGCGAGGAAGATCACCATGGGTGCGCCGAACTGCCAGACCGTCAGCAGCACCAGCGGGTACATGGCGTAGTCCGGGTTGTCCGTGAGGCCGCCGACGTGCCAGCCGAAGAAGGACGTGGTGCTGTCGGTGAGCCCCCCGGTGGCGAACAGCGACCGCCACACCAGGGCGACGCTGACGCTGGCGCCGAGCAGCGAGGGCGCGTAGAACGCGGCGCGGTACAGGCCGACTCCGCGGCTGGCGCGGTTCAGCAGCAGTGCGACGCCGAGTGCCGCCGCGAGCTTGAGCGGGCCACCGATGAGCACGAACTTCAGGGTGACTTTGGCAGAGGTGAGGAACTTGTCGTCCTCGAACATGTAGCGGTAGTTCGCAAGGCCCACCCAATGCGGCCTGGAGAACAGGTCGTAGTCGGTGAACGACAGATACAGCGAGATGAGCATCGGGCCGAGTGTCAGCACGACTGCGCCGATCAGCCACGGGGCCAGGAAGACGTGTCCCGCTACAGCTTGGGAACGACGGCGCCTGGACGGCGGCTCTACAGCGGAAGTGCCGCCACTCGGGCGGGGCATGGGGCGGGGCGGCGCGGTCGCCTGGGCCATCGGGGTCCACTCCTCCACGGTGAGGCTGGATGTCGGCGGCAACGATTGCACGCGGCCTTGCCATCGACAAGAGGTGTGGCAGAACTATGTCTTGCCTGCTGATCCGGCCGATCGCATTGACTGGAGCGTTCCGACGGGCGTACGTTCCCCGCCAGTTGGAAACAGAGTGGCAACGTTTGCAGCCGCTTTTCCCTCACCGTCGAGCGAAGGGCCGCGATGTCCGCAGCACGCCGTCCCCAAACCCCGTCCACCTCACCGGGACTGACTCGCCGTCGGCTCATCGCCTCGCTCGGCGCGCTCCCGCTGGCCGGTGCCGCCGCCGGGTGCGGCACGAGCGAGGCGTCCACCGGTGGCAAAGTGACGATCGACTTCCAGTGGTGGGGTTCCGCGGACCGGAACCTGGCCACCGAGAAGGCGGTCAAGCTCTTCGAGGAGCGTCACCCGCACATCAACGTGACCACGTCGTTCGCCGGTTACTCCGCCTACCTCCAGCGGCTCGCCACCCAGGTGGCGGCCGGCAGTGGTCCCGACGTCCTGCAGATGGACTTCGGCTACCTGCGTGCGTACGCCGACCGCAAGGTGCTGTCGAAGCTCACCGACTCCGTGTTCTCCACGATCTCCCTGAAGCGGATACCCACCATCTACGCCCGCACCGGCCTCGTCGACGGCACGTTGTACGGGCTGCCGACCGGCATCGCCACCCAAGCCCTGCTGATCGACGCCAAGTTGTGGGCCAAGGCCGGGGTCGGCGTCCCCAAACCGGGCTGGACCTGGGACGACCTGCTCAACGACATCGGCCCCGCGCTGAAGAAGGCGCTACCGGACAGGGCGCCGCTGACCGACTTCAGCGGCCACATCGAGATCTTCCAGATCTGGCTCGTCCAGCACGGCAAACCGCTCTACAAGAACGACGGTTCCCTCGGCTTTACGAAGGCCGACCTCACCCAGTTCTGGGAGTACATGGGCCGGCTGCGGGACAAGGGCGTCTTCACCTCCCCGAGCCTCACCGCCTCCTACGCCAGCGGCTCGACCGCCGACTCGCCGCTGGTCAGGAAGCTGTCGACCGGCGAGTTCTCGATCACCTCCAGCGCCTCGTCGTACTTCGAGACGTACGGTGCGGTGCAGCCCATCTCCTTCCCCACCCAGACGGCCACCTCGCCGATCGGAATGACCGGCGGCGCCTCGCAGGCGCTGTGCTCCAGCGCAAGTGCGCGCACAAGGCGGAGGCCGCACTGCTGATCGACTTCCTGCTGAACGATCCGGACGCGGCGAAGATCCTCGGTCAGGTACGCGGGCTGCCTTCGAACACGCGGAACCTCGCCGCCCTCGCCCCGGCCCTGACCGGCGGCGACAAGGCCGTCTACCAGTTCCTCACGTCGATCCAGAGCAAGCTCTCGCCCTCGCCGGCGCCGCCGCCGTCCGGCAGCGACGAGGACAAGCTCGACTTCACCAGCATCTACCAGGACATCATCTTCGGTAAGAAGAGCCTCAAGTCGGCCGTCTCCGACATGTGGGACAAGTTCCACACCACCGTCCCCGGGGGATGAGCCGGTGATCATCCGCGAACTGAGGGTCACCCCCGTCGCCTTCCGTGACCCTCCGCTCCTCAACGCCGACGGGGTGCACGAGCCGCACGTCCTGCGCGCGGTCATCGAGCTCGTCACGGACGGCCGCGGCGGCGAGGTGACCGGTCTCGGCGAATGCACCGGCCACGCCTGGCAGTTGGACTGGCTGGAGCTGGTCGGTACCAGGATCCGGGGCATGAGCGGATACGACACCGGGGCGCTCGCCCGGCTCGTGAGCGAGCTGCTGGCTGGCCGGGCGGACGGCGTCGACTACGGGCCGGACGCCGAGTGGCGCCGCTGGTCCGGCCGTACGCCCGGATCACGGGGACCGGCGCCGGTCCCCGCGCCCGCCTTCGACGCGATGCGGGTGTACTCCGCGATCGAGGTCGCCTGCCTGGACGCGCAGGGCAGAAGGGCCGGTGTGCCGGTGGTGGATCTGCTGGGCGGCAGAGTGCGGGACACGGTGCCGTACGCGGGCTACCTCTTCTACAAGTGGGCCGGACACCCGGGCACGGGCGACGACGAATGGGGCGCGGCCCTGGACCCGGACGGCATCGTCGCCCAGGCCAGGCGCATGGTGGACCACTACGGCTTCCGCTCGCTGAAGCTCAAGGGCGGGGTCTTCCCGCCGGACGAGGAGATCGCGGCGATCCGCGCGCTGCGGGCGGCGTTCCCCGGCCTTCCGCTCCGTATCGACCCCAACGCCGCCTGGACCCTGGAGACCGCGCTGTCGGCGGTCCGCGAACTGGACGGCGTCCTCGAGTACCTGGAGGACCCGGTGGCCGGGGTCGAGGACATGGCCGCTGTCGCCGCCGCCACGTCGATCCCGCTCGCCACCAACATGTGCGTGACCTCCCTGGAGGACGTACGCCCGGCCCTGGAACGGGACGCCGTGCGGATCGTGCTGGGCGACCACCACATCTGGGGCGGCCTGCGGGCGTCCGTCGCGTTGGGGGACGTGTGCCGGGCGGTCGGCTGGGGGCTGTCCATGCACTCCAACTCCCACCTGGGGATCAGTCTCGCCGCGATGACCCACGCGGCGGCGGCCACCCCGGCCCTGGGCCACGCCTGCGACACCCACTATCCGTGGAACGCGGCGGAGGATGTCGTGCTGCCCGGTGCGCTGTCGTTCGAGGACGGTTCGGTACGGGTTCCCGACGGCCCCGGTCTGGGGGTACGGCTCGATCGCGCGGTACTGGACCGGCTGCACGCCACATACCTCTCCCTGGGCCGCGAGCACCGCGACGACAAGGCCTACCGCCGCAGCGTGACGCCATGAGGCTAGGGGCAACTACCTTGCGGGGCAGGGGAGCTGGATGCAACGGACCGACATCCGGCGTCCGGGCCGTACCACTCACCGGACAGAGCCCTTCAGCGCCGCTCGACCACGGCCGTCGACCCCCGCACCACCAGATGCGTCGGCAGCACCCGTTGCTGCGGCTCCGCCCCCTCCCCGGCCGGCGTCCCCAGGATGCGGAACAGCAGATCGACCGCGGCCCGCGCGGCATGCGCCTTGGGCACCGAGACCGTCGTCAGCGGGGGCGCGGCCATACCCGACAGGGCGATGTCGTCGCAGCCGACCACGCTCATCTCGTCCGGCACCCGCACCCCGCGCGCGGTGAAGCGGCTGATCAGTCCGAACGCGACGATGTCGTTGAAGGCCACCACCGCGGTCGCCCCGCTGGCCAGGACCACATCGGCGGCTCCCGTGATTCCGCCGTCGAAGTGCGGGGCCACACTTCCCACGTGGATGATCTCGACCTTGCCGGAGTCCTCCATCGCCTTGATCCCGGCCGCCCGCTCCTGCGCCGTCCAGGTGGAGCGCGGGCCTCCCACGTAGGCGATCCGCCGGTGGCCGAGCGCGTGCAGATGGGTCAGGGCGTCGGTCATCCCCTCCACCATGTCCGCCGTGACGCTCGCGAAGCCGGGCTCCTTGCGGTGCAGCAACACGATCGGCTTCATGGTGAGTTGGTCGAGAGCGGCCAGTTCCTCGCTGCTCAGGTGGGGGGCGCACAGCACGATGCCGTCCACCTCCGGGCCCAGCGTGCGGATCGCGTCCAGTTCCAGGCCCTCGTCCCGCTCGGAGTCGCTGATGAACACCGCGTGGCCGAGGCCCCGGGCGCGGGCCTGCACGCCCTTGCAGATGTCCGCGAAGAACGGGTTGAGCAGATCCGGGACGATCACCCCCAGGTGGCCCGTACGGCCGGTGATCAAGCCCCGCGCCGCACGGTTGGGCTGATAGCCGAGCCGGTCGGCAGCGGCCCGCACTCGCTCGCGAGTGCTCTCGCTCACCGTCCCGTCGGGCGCGAGCGCCCGGGACACGGTGGACGGGGAGACCCCGGCCGTCCTCGCCACATCTCGAATCGTCACCTGCACGTGCCGAGGTTGACACCCCTGCTCACGGGCGTCAATCAAGATCGCACTCTCCGTGGCCCGAAGCGGCTTCCCCCAGTACAGCCCGAGGAGCGTCGAGCATGTCCCCGCACCCGCCCCGTCACCGCACCGAGGCCGCCGGCCCCACCGACAGCCGATACGGCCAGTACGACCAGGACGGAGATTTCCTCGCCTTCCTCGGCGCCGCTGCCGACGCGCGAGCAACGAGCATCCTGGAGAGCTACGCCGACGACCTCACCCAACTGCGCGACCAGGGCAAGGCGCGCGCCGCAGCCCGCTCACTGCGCACCCTCGCCTCCGTCCACGTGCACGGCGGATCGGTGTACCACCACGACGGCGCCCTGCTCGCCCCCCTCGAACAGCTGGCGGAAGGCCTCGCCGAGGAGCAGTTCGAGGACGGTCTGTGGGACCAGGGAGGCGCCCACTCCCCGCCGGACACCGCCTTCTCCGTCGTCGACCTCGCCCTGGCCATGGGCATCCTCGACCAAGACGCACGCTCGTCCACCGCGCGGCTGCGGAGCACGGTCGGGCAGATCCTTCGCGCGGCGGGTCCCGGGCTCGCGACCGGCGGTGTCCACACGGCGAACCACCGCTGGTTGGTCTGCGCGGCCCTCGCCCGCATCCACTCCCAGCAACCCGACCCGTCCTACGTCCGCCGGATCGACGACTGGCTCGCCGAGGGCATCGACCAGCTGCCGGGCGGCGAGTACAGCGAGCGCAGCCCCAACTACGCCGCGGCTGTCACCAACCCGGCCCTGCTGACCATCGCCCGCCTCCGTGGACGCGAGGACCTGTACGCGTACGTACGGGCCAATCTGATCGTCGGCCTGTTCCTCACCGAGCCCAACGGCGAGGTGGAGAGCATCCACTCACGGCGCCAGGACCAGACCGCTCTGCGCCCCCACCTCCCCGAGTTCTGGCTCCAGTACCGGGAGTTGGCGATCCGCGACGGCGACGGCCGGTTCGCCGCCGTGGCCACGCTCCTGAGCGAACGCGGCACGGATCAGACCTTCGGCGAGACACCGGTCGGCGACCGGCTCGCCGAGGTGCTGGACCGTCCCGAACTGGCCCGCCACCTCCCCGACCCCGCCGCCCTGCCGACGGACTTCGAGCACCATGACGACAGCTGCCGACTGGTCCACGTGCGTCACGGCCGGAACACCGCGACCGTCTTCGGCGGCACGGACTTCCCCGAGGTCCGGGCCATCTCCTCGGGACTGTCCACCAACCCGACGTTCTTCAGGATGCGCAAGGGCGCGGCGATCCTCGACTCCCTGCGGCTGGCCCCCCGGTTCTTCGCCCTCGGCCACTTCCGCGCCGAGGGCCTGGAGCGCGACGAGGAGGGATGGCGGCTGTACGCCGAGGTGCGCGGCGCCTACCACCAGCCGCTGCCACCCGGTCACCGACGGCAGGACGGCGACTACACGCTCACCGACGACGGTCGCTTCTGGTCGGCGATGGACTTCCCGCACCGCGAGCGGGAGTACCGGACGCTCCGTACGGAGATCCTGCTGCGCCAGACGCCGGGCGGCGGCTGGGACCTGGCCTTTTCCCAGACCGGGGCCGATGTGCCGTTCGCGCTGGAGCTGTGCTTCCGGCCCGGGGGAGAGCTGACCGGCGACGGCCTGGAGCGGGTTTCCGACGACACGTATCAACTGGTTCACGGCGAAGCGGCATACACCGTGGGCGAGGACCGCATCGTCCTCGGCCCCGGCAACGGCAAAGGCGGCAGGCAGCCACCGGTCGTCGACCCGGGCGAGCGCTACGCCTGGCTCGGCGGCTCCCTCACCCCGGACGGCATCCGCGTCCTGATCACCGGCCGTACGCCGACGCCGTACCGGCTGACCCTGCGCTGACTTTGCGCCGACCGGAGGTCCGTACCGTGTCCAGCCTGTACCGCAATCCCGTCCTCAACGCCGACTGGCCCGACCCCGACGCCATCCGGGTCGGCGAGACCTACTACCTGGTCGCCTCCAGCGGCAACCGCACTCCCGGGCTGCCGGTCCTGCGCTCACCCGATCTGCTCGACTGGGAGCTCGTCGCCCGTGCCCTGCCGGCACTCGCGCCCGCCGAGCACTTCGACCTCCCCCGCCACGGCGCCGGAGTCTGGGCGCCCGCCATCCGGCACCACGCCGGGCTGTTCTGGATCTTCTACCCGGACCCCGACCGCGGCATCTTCGTGCTGACCGCCGAGGACCCGGCAGGGCCGTGGTCCGACCCCTGGCCTCTGCTGTCCGGCCTCGGCCTGATCGACCCCTGCCCGCTGTGGGACGACGACGGCCGCGCCTGGCTGGTCTTCGCCTGGGCCAAGAGCCGCAGCGGCGTCAACAACCGGCTGTCGATGGTCGAGATCAGCCCTGACGCCCGTACGGTTCTGGGTCCACCTGCCACCGTGATCGACGGCGATGCGCTCCCGGGCTACTCCATCCTCGAAGGGCCGAAGCTCTACAAACGCGACGGCTGGTACTGGATCTTCGCCCCGGCGGGCGGTGTCGCCGGCGGCTGGCAGTCGGCGTTCCGTTCACGCTCCGTACTCGGCCCCTACGAGGGGCGCATCGTCCTCGCGCAGGGTGACACTCCGGTCAACGGACCGCACCAGGGTGCCTGGGTCACCTCACCGGAGGGCGAGGACTGGTTTCTGCACTTCCAGGAGCGTCCTCCTTTCGGGCGCGTTCTCCACCTCCAGCCCCTGCAGTGGGGCGACGACGGCTGGCCCGTGATCGGCGACGAAGGCCGCCCGGTCCTCGAACACCCCGTCCCGGCCCGGGCTCTGCATGGGCAGCCCGCACACCCGGCTCAGAGCGAGAGCTTCCGCGACACGCACCTGGGCCCCCAGTGGTACTGGCAGGCCAACCCTGACCCCGGCTGGCTCACCCTCGCCGGAGACGGCATCGCCCGACTGCGCGCCGTACCGAACGACCTCGGAAACCTGCGCACCATCCCCCAGATCCTGGGCCGGCAACTCCACGGCGACCCGTCCGACCTGACGACCTCCCTGCACCTCGACGCGACCGACCCCGGCACCCGCGCCGGCCTGGTCGTCCTGGGGGAGAACTACGCGTACGTCGGCCTCACCCGCGAGGCCGACGGCACCCGGGTGGAGGCCCGCACGTACACCCCCGGTGAGGGCGAGACCGTCCGCTTCAGCGCTCCTGTCCCGGGCCCCGCCACCCGGGTCCAACTCCGGGTCTCCTCCACCGACGAAGGCCTGTGCACCTTCCGCTTCCGCACCACCCCCGGCGGGGAATGGACCACCGCCCTCGACGGCTTCCAAGCCCTCCCCGCCCTGTGGACCTCGGCCGAACTCGGCCTCTTCGCCACCGCGCCACCCGGCACCCCCGGCACCGGTCAGGCGTTCTTCGGCGCGGTCGGGGCCCCTGAAAAGGCCGTTCGCGAGCCCCGCCCACTCCTGGACACCGGGAGCGCACCTCATGTCGGCGTGACGGAACGGTCGATCAGACGGTGAGTTCCTTGGTGATGCGGTCGAGCATGAAGGTCGAGGACTCGCGGGCGCGTTCCTCCCAGGCGAAGACGCAGGCGGTGGCGACGCCGTCGAAGTTGAGTTCGCGGAGGGTGCCGAAGAAGGCGTCCCAGTCGACTTCGCCTTGGTCGATGTCGAGGTGCTGGTGGATGCGGGCGGTGGTGCCGGGCGGGTTGAGGATGTAACGCAGACCGCTGGAGCCCTTGTGGTTGAAGGAGTCCGCGATGTGCACGTGCTGGAGCTTGTCGCCCGCGTAGCGCATCATCGCCGCGATGTCCGCCGTCGGGTCGGAGCCCGAGAGGTGGAAGGAGTGCGGGGCGCAGTAGAGGTAGTTCACCCAGGGTTTGTTGATGGCGCGGACGAGGTCGACGGCGGGGGTGTTCTCCTCGCAGAAGTCGTCCGGGTGGGCCTCCAGGTTGAGGGCGATGCCCTCCCGCTCGAAGACCGGGAGCAGTTCCTCCAGCGAGCGCCAGAAGGCGGCTTCGCTCTCGGCGGCGCGTTCGGGGCGGCCGTTGAACTCCGAGTTCATCAGGGGGCATTCGAGGTCGGCGGTGATTTCGATCATCCGCTTCCAGTAGTGGACGGCGGTCTGTCGCTCGGTCTCGTCGGGCGAGGACCACTTGTACAGGGGGAGTACGGAGGACAGCTTCACCCCGTGCGTGCGCAGGGAGTTCTTC
>NZ_JBHXME010000173.1:0-2634 GCF_042721125.1 Streptomyces sp. NPDC058469 | reverse complement strand
ACGGCGGTCTGTCGCTCGGTCTCGTCGGGCGAGGACCACTTGTACAGGGGGAGTACGGAGGACAGCTTCACCCCGTGCGTGCGCAGGGAGTTCTTCAGTTCCGCCACGCGGTCGTCGTCCGCACGCGGGTGCAGGAAGAAGGGCATGAAGTCGTCGCGGGGCGACAACTCGATGTACTTGTAGCCGAGTTCGGCGACCGTGCGCACCATCTCGTCGATGGGCAGGGCACGGAACATGTAGGGGTCGAGGGCGATCTTCACGCGGCACCTCCGTAGAAGGCGGGTCGGGGCTTGAGGTCGGTGGCGATGACGTGGCCCGACTCCAGGGCCTCGACGGTAGCGCTGGTGATGACGGTGGCCGCGTAGCCGTCCCAGGCCGTGGGGCCGGTGGGTTCGGTGCCGGCGGCGATCCCCGCGATCCACTCGCGGAACTCGGTGTTGAAGGCGTCCGCGAAGCGGCCCACCCAGTCCGTGAGCACCTCTGTGGTGTGCTGTCCCGCGGTGCGCAGGCCGACGGCGGCCGGGTCGGGCAGCCGGACGAGGCCCTCTTCGCCGACTGCCTCGCACTGGATGTCGTAGCCGTACTGGCAGTTGACGAAGACCTCCAGGTCGATGCGGACGCCTTTGGCGGTCTCGAAGAGCATGATCTGCGGGTCCTTGAGGTGGGCGAACCGCTTGGTCGTGGCGCGCGGGGTCACCACCTGGGTGGAGACGATCTCGTCGTCGAGCAGCCAGCGCAGTACGTCCACCTCGTGCACGGCCGTGTCCAGGGCGGCCATGTCGGACGTGTACGACTCCGGGACGGTCGGATTGCGGTGGGCGCAGTGCACGATCAGCGGCTCACCGATGCGACCGGCGTCGATGACCTGCTTCAACTGCCGGTATCCGGCGTCGTATCGGCGCATGAAGCCGACCTGGACCAGGCGGCGGCCGTGTGCCGTCTCGGCCTCGATGATCCGCAGGCAGTCCTCGGCGGTGGTGGCCAGCGGCTTCTCGCAGAACACCGGTTTCCCGGCGGCTATCGCGTTCAGCACGTGCTGGGCGTGGGTCGGGCCCCAGGACGTCACGAGGACCGCGTCGACGTCGTCCGCCGCGATCACGGCCGCACCGTCGGGCAGGACCCGGGCGCCGACCGGGGCCGCCGCCTCCTGGGCGCGGGCGGTGTCGATGTCGGTGACCGCGGTGACGCGGGCGCCTGTGACGGTGTGGGTGAGGCGCCGGATGTGCTCCTTGCCGATCCAGCCGGCGCCGATGACTCCTACACGTACGGTCATGGTCATTCCTTATGCGTCAGAGGTCAGGAGAAGCGCGCCCGGAGTTCGGCTTCGAGGGTTTCGAGGGTCCGGCCCTTGGTCTCGGGGACGTAGCGCTTGACGAAGGTGAGCGAGAAGACGCCCGCCACCACGAAGAGGAAGAAGGTGTTGGAGATCCCGATCCCGTCGACCAGGGACGGGAAGACCAGCCCGATCGCGAAGTTGGTCAGCCACAGCACCACGGCCGCGACACCCATCCCGAAGCCGCGCATCCGCATCGGGAAGATCTCGGAGAGCATCAGCCAGGTCACCGGCGAGATCGCCCCCTGCTGGAAGGCGAGGAAGGTGACCGTCATGGCGAGCACGGCGAAGGCCCGTCCGTCGCCCGACGGCAGCAGGAGAGAGAAGACTCCGATGAGCAACAGGGCTGCTGTCGTGCCGATCTGACCGGTCATCAGCATCGGGCGGCGGTTGACCCGGCCCAGCAGCCAGATGCCGACGAAGGTGGCGAGCACCGAGATGACGCCGTTGGCGATGTTCGCGGTCAGGGCGCTGTTGGCGGTGAAACCGGCGTCGGTGAGGATCTGGGTGCCGTAGTACATGATCGTGTTGACGCCGGTGATCTGCTGCACGATCGCGATACCGAAGCCGACGAACATCAGCCGGCGCAGCCACGGCGTGGACTTCATGTCCTGCCAGCCGCCGAGCTTCTGCTGATCCTCCTTGACGGCGAGCGCGGACACCTCGCGCAGCTCGTCCTCGGCCCGCTGCTGGGACCGGACCTGCTTCAGCACTTCCAGGGCCTCGTTGAAGCGCGTCTTGGAGGCCAGCCAGCGCGGGCTCTCCGGCATGACCAGCATGCCGAACCAGAGCACGACGGCCGGGATCGTGGCGAGCACGAGCATGTAGCGCCACACGCCGCCGGACTCACCGCCCACCCGGGCGATGACCGCGTTGGAGGTGAACGCGAGCAACTGCCCGCTGACAATCATGAGTTCATTACGGGTGACCAGTGCCCCGCGCCGCTCGGCGGGCGAGATCTCGGCCAGATAGACCGGCACGGTCACCGAGGCGCCGCCGACCGCGAGGCCGAGCACGAACCGTGCCACCACCATGACGGCGGTGTTCGGCGCGAGCGTGCAGCCGAGTGCGCCGACGAAGAACACCACGGCGAGGACGAGGATCGTACGGCGCCGTCCGCGTGCGTCCGAGAGCCGTCCGCCGGTGACCGCGCCCAGGGCCGCGCCGAGGAGCAGCGAGCTGGTGACCATGCCCTCGGTGAAGGGGGTCAGGCCCAGGTCGTCGGTCATGTAGGGCAGGGCGCCGTTGATGACGCCGGTGTCGTAGCCGAAGAGGAGTCCGCCGAAGGTGGCGATGACGGT
>NZ_JBHXME010000172.1:0-23390 GCF_042721125.1 Streptomyces sp. NPDC058469 | reverse complement strand
AGCGAAGCGAGATGGGGGTCCCCCCGGCCGGAGGCTGGGGGAGGGTCACCGCGAACAACGCGGCGCTGATCGTGAGCGACGACGGCGGCGACCACTGGAAGATCGGCGCCACCGACTCGTATCCGATCGCGGCCGACGGGACGTGGCGGCAGAAGCCGTCCGAGGTGGCGCTGACCGAGCGCACCGACGGTTCGATCCTGGTGAGCGGCCGCGAACAGGACGGCACCGACCTCGGGCACCGCACCCAGGCGGTCAGCCGCGACGGCGGCGACAGCTTCACCGCGCCCTTCCGCGACCTGCCCGACCTCTACGCCCCACAGGTCCAGTGCTCCACCCTCGGTATCGGCTCCCGCATCCTGCTGGCCTGCGACGCCGACCCCGACCGCCGCCGCACGATGATGATCCGCTCCTCCTACGACGGCGGCCGGACCTGGGACAGCGTGGACCGCGGCACGGTCGTGACGACGGACTGGTCGGGCTACTCCGACATGGCGCGCGTCGACGGCGACACGGTGGGCCTGCTCTACGAGGGCGGCGCCGTGACCGCGACCGACGAGATCCGCTTCGCCCGCTTCGACGAGGCCTGGCTGCGACCGCGTCGGGGCCCGGACCCGACGACCGCCGACCTCGCCCCGGACGCCAGACGCGCGGCGGTGCTCGGCGACGCCCAGGAGACGGACGGCGTGTCCGGGGGCGCCCTGTCCTTCGACGGTGTGGACGACGCCGTGCGCCTGCCGTACAGCGACCGACTCCCGCTGGGGACAGAGGACTTCACGGTGTCCCTCTGGTTCCGCTACACCGCGACGACGGGTTATCAGCCGTTCCTGTGGATGGGCGGGGTCGGCACCACCGAGCCGCAGGTCTGGCTGCGCGGCGAACCCGCGGGCAACCACGTCCGGGCGCTGATCACCACCCGGGTCGGCGCGACGACCGTCCACACCACCTCCGTGGTCACCGCCGGCGCCTACAACGACGGCCAGTGGCACCGAGCCGTACTACGGCGCGGCGGTGGGCAGTTGACCCTGTCCGTCGACGGTACGACGGTGAGCACGGCCGACATCGTGGGCTCGGTCAGCCGCAACTCGCCGTTCGGTGTGCACATCGGCCAGCGCATGGACAGCATGCAGTACTTCACCGGGTCCATCGACGAAGTCCACGTCTGGGACCGGGTGTTGACGGACGACGAGCTGGCCGCGCAGCATCCGTCCACCGCCGGGACCGTCCTGTGGCTGCCCATGGACCATGTGAGCGGCAGCCACTAACGTCCCGGGCGTGCCCGACGACCTACGAGCACGACAGCGGAGGGGAGCCGGGGTCGGCCTGCTGCTGACCCTGGTTCTCGCGGCCGTGCTGCTCACCGCCCTCCCGAAGCATCACGACCGGGAGGGCGGCGGCGCGTGCTCGGCGCGTACGGTCCACTCCTGGTCGCCGGACGCGAAGCTCACCAACTCCTTTGCCGCGTACGGCGACGACAAGACCCGTGCCGACGACTGGACCGGCGGCGACGGCACCCACTCGGTGCGGCTGCCGGACGGCCGGGTGCTGTGGCTGTTCTCCGACACCTACCTCGGTCAGGTGTACGCCCCGCCCAACCCGGTCGGCGAGTCGTACGCCTGGCGGGACACCAGCGCGCCGCTGGTGCGCAACTCGGCGGTGGTGATGCGCGACGGGCGCCCCCAACTCACGCTCCCCGCCCCGCTGTTCCCCGATCCCGCCCCGAACGAGTGGCGTTGGCCGGTGGCGGCCCGCGTCGAGCCCCGCTCCCCCGGCTCGGCCGAGTCGGTCGTACGGGTGCTGCTGTGGACGCGCACGGCCGGACAGTACCCGTGGATCTACGGTGTGCCGACCGCGACCGAGGTGGCCACGCTGTCGCTGCCGGATCTGCGGGTGGAGTCGATCGTGAAGGTCTTCGACCAGCAGCTCGTCCAAGACCCGTCCCGGCGGGTGCAGTTCGGGACGACGTCGGTCGCGGCGGGCGGCTGGACGTACGTCTTCGGCGGGAACGACGCCCAGGCCGCGGCCCGGCCGACCTCCTCGGCGTATGTGGCACGGGCCCCGGAGGGGCGGCTCGGGGAGCCGGGTGCGTGGCAGTACTGGGACGGCTCCGCGTGGACGGCTCGCGCCGGGCCGCGGCCGGTGCTCGGAGATGGTCGGCACACGGGTGTGGGCAGCGCGTTCTCCGTGGTGCGGGACGGTGGGACGTACGTCCTGTTCACGATGGCCGCGGGCAGCCGGGGGCTCACCACCGTCACCTCGTACTGGGCCTGTTCGCCCACCGGACCGTGGCACGGACCGGCCAGGAGTTTCAGCCCGCCGCTGCCGCAGGGCCAGGTGGCCGCGTACAACCCGCAGGTACACACGGAGTTGGGCGACGACGGCCGGATCGTCCTCAGCTACGACGTCAACTGGCTGGACGCGACCGCCACTTCGGCCGCCCTGAACCTCAGCCGGAACGTGTCCCTGTACCGACCGCGGTTCGTGACACTGCGGTTGGGGCCGCCGTCCCGGTGACCTCGGGCAGTGGATCGCGGGCGCGGCGCTTGGCGATGACCGCGCACACCATCAACTGCATCTGGTGGAAGAGCATCAGCGGCAGCACGGCCAGCGAGGCGTGGGCGCCGAACAGGACGCTGGCCATGGGCAGTCCGGAGGCGAGGGACTTCTTCGAGCCCGCGAACTGGATGGCGATCCGGTCCTCCCGGTCGAAGCGCAGCGCCTTGCCGCCGAACCAGGTCAGGGTGAGCATCACGGCGAGCACGACGGCCTCGACCGCGAGCAGCCCGGCGAGGCGGACCGCGCTGACCTGGTGCCAGATGCCCTGGACCATGCCCTCGCTGAACGCGGTGTAGACGACGAGGAGGATCGAGCCGCGGTCGACGTAGCCGAGGATCCTCTTGTGCCGGGTGATGAAGCCGCCGACCCATCGCCGCAGCAACTGCCCTGCCAGGAACGGCACAAGGAGTTGCAGCACGATCTTGACGAGTGAATCGGCGGAGAAACCACCGCCGTTGCCGCCGAGCAACGCCGCCGCGAGCAGCGGGGTGATGACGATGCCGGCGAGTGAGGAGAAGGAGCCCGCGCAGATCGCGGCGGGCACGTTCCCGCGCGCGATCGAGGTGAACGCGATCGACGACTGGACGGTCGACGGGACCAGGGTGAGGAACAGCAGCCCTTGGTAGAGGGGGTGGGTCAGGATCACCGGGACGAGACCGCGGGCGGCCAGGCCCAGCAGCGGGAAGACGACGAAGGTGCAGGCCAGGACGGTGGTGTGCAGTCGCCAGTGCTTGAGCCCGTCCAGTGCCTCACGGGTCGACAGCCGGGCGCCGTAGAGGAAGAAGAGGAAGGCGATCGCGGCCGTGGAGGCGCCCGAGGCGACGTCGGCGCCCATGCCTCTCGCGGGGAGGAGTGCGGCGAGGCCCACCGTCCCGAGCAGCAGCAGGATGTAGGGGTCGATCGGCATCCAACTCGGCCATCGCAGGCGTTTCACTGTGCTCCACTGTCTCGCTGTACGTCCGGTCCACCGTCCGGCACGGACTCGTGCCCTCCCCATCCTCCTCTCCGGACTCTTGATCGGGAATCCGTCATACCGCTCTGACTGCCATCACGTTTCACGATAAGCGGTTACGGTGTGGTGCATGTACGACCTCTCCCACCTGCGTACCTTCCTCGCGGTGTCCCAGACCCTGAGCTTCACGCAGGCCGCCCGCCGGCTCGGACTGCGCCAGTCCACGGTGAGCCAGCACGTGCGGCGCCTGGAGGACGCGACGGGACGGCAGCTGTTCACCCGGGACACGCACTCCGTCGAGCTGACCGAGGACGGCGAGGCGATGCTCGGCTTCGCCCGCCGCATCCTGGAGGTGCAGGAGCAGGCGTCGGCGTTCTTCACCGGCACGCGGCTGCGCGGCCGCCTCCGTTTCGGCGCCTCCGAGGACTTCGTCCTCACCCGGCTCCCCGAAATCCTGGAGGGCTTCCGCTACGACCATCCCGAGGTCGACCTCGAACTGACGGTGGAGCTGTCCGGCACGCTGCACGAGCAACTCGTGGCGGGCAAGCTGGACTTGGTGCTGGCGAAGCGCCGCGCCGAGGATCCGCGGGGCGAACTGGTCTGGCACGACAAGCTGGTGTGGATCGGCGCGGAACGGCTCCGCCTGGACGCGGATCGCCCTGTGCCGTTGATCGTCTATCCGCCGCCGGGCATCACGCGAGCGCTCGCGTTGGAGGCGCTGGAACGGCAGGGGCGGGCGTGGCGCATCGCGTGCACGAGCGGGAGTCTCAACGGGCTCATCGCCGCGGCCCGGGCGGGGCTGGGGGTGATGGCCCACTCACGGGGGCTGGTGCCGCCGGGGTTGGTGCGGATGCCGGAGCGGGCGGGGTTGCCGGAGTTGGGGGAGGTCGACTTCGTGCTGGTGCATGGGCGGCGGCGGGTTTCTGCGCAGGGGGCGGCTGATGCGTTGGCGGGGGCGATTCTGGCGGGCGGGGATCGGTTGCATCGGCGGAGTGGATGAGCGGACGAATGGGCTGCGTGATGTCCGCTTTTGGCTGCCGCGCCGTCGTGGCTGGTCGCGCAGTTCCCCGCGCCCCTAGGGGGTTACCGGACCCGGAGCTGTTCAGCGGAGGGTGCGATACGTCAGCTGTTTCACTCTGCGCAGGAACGGGCTCGCTTCCACGTGCCTCACCCCGTCCAGCTGCCCCAGCGGCCCACTGAGGTAGTCGTACAGCCCCGCCGTGTCCTTCACGACTGCCGTCACGACGATGTTGGACGTGCCGGCCGTGGCGGACGCGTACGCGATCTCGTCGTGTGTGGCGAGGGACGCGCCGACCGAGTGCAGCGCCGCAGGGCTCGCCGTGATCCAGAGGACCGCCGAACGCGCGTACCCGAACACCTCCGAGTCGTACTCGATGTCGATGTACACCGCCCCGGAGCCGATCAGTGAGGCGAGCCGGCGTTTGACGGCGGACTCGGAGCGGCCGGTGGCGCGCTGGAGTTCGGGGTAGGTGGCGCGGCCGTCGCGTTCGAGGACGGCGATCAGGGCCTCGTCCTCCGGGTCGATGCGGGCGGAGTCCGGTGCGGGCGCGGGCTCGGGGAGCAGCGCGGCGATCTGGTCGTCCGCGAGCACCTTGAAGCGGCGCAGCCAGCCCGTCGGGCCGCCGTAGAAGCGGTGGAGCATCTGGTGGGCGCGGATGTCCAGGACGCTGGGGGTGCGCGGGAGTTTGCCGAGCAGGAGGTCGTCGTAGTCGCCGGGGCTGCGCGGGCGGGTCAGGCAGACGATCTCGGTGCCGCCCGAGGCGAGGCCGATCCAGGCGGTGTCGGGGCGTTTGGCGAGGGCGTCGGCGATGTTGAGCGCGTTGTCGGGGGCGCAGCGCAGGCGGAGCATCCACTGGTCCTGGCCGAGGCGTTCGGCGTCGCGGATCGCGACGACCCGGAGGCCGGCCTCGGCGGTGAGTCTGCGGTAGCGGCGGGCGACGGTCTGGTCGGAGGCGCCGAGGACCGCGCCGAGGCGGCTGAAGGAGGCCCGGCCGTTGAGCTCCAGGGCGGTCAGCAGTTGCAGGTCGAGCCGGTCGAGGGTGTCGGATTCCATCTCCATCATGCCTGCTCCTGTCGGATTCCGGCGGTGAGGTGTCCAACACGGCGTTGATCGTCCGGGTGGAGCCCATCGTACGGAGAACTGCACATCCCGGACAGGGGAGTTGAAGGACATGCGTACATGGGGGCCGCTCACGGCGGTGTGCCTGGGCACGTTCATGTTGTTGCTGGATGTGACGATCGTGGTCGTCGCGTTGCCGGACATGGCGCGGTCGTTGCACGCGTCGTTGAGTGATCTGCAGTGGGTGGTCGACGGGTACGCGCTGGCGTTGGCCGCGCTGCTCCTGGGAGTTGGGGCCGCCGCCGACATCCTGGGGCGTCGGCGGGTGCACGTGGTGGGGGTGGTGCTGTTCGCGGTGGCGTCGTTGTTGTGCGGGCTCGCGGGTGGGCCGGGTGCGCTCGTGGCGGCGCGGGCCGTGCAGGGTGTGGGGGCTGCGGCGATGCTCGCCACGACGTTGCCGTTGCTCGGCTCGGTCTACCAGGGGCGCCAGAGGTCGGTGGCGCTCGGGGTGTGGGGCGCCGTCAGCGGTGGAGCCGCCGCGGTCGGGCCGGTGCTGGGCGGGGTGCTCACCGAGGGGCCGGGCTGGCGGTGGATCTTCTTCGTGAACCTGCCGGTGAGCGTGGCCGCGGTGTGGCTGACGCTGCGGGTGGTGCCGGAGTCGAGGGGGCCGCGCGGGATGCGTATCGACTGGCTCGGCACGGTCGCGTTCGCGGGGTTCGCGGGCGGGGTGACGTATGCGGTGGTGCGGGCCGGGGAGGACGGCTGGGGTGCGTGGGTGACGCTCGGATCGTTCGCGGTCGCGGCCCTCGCGCTGGTCTGCTTCGTGCTGGTGGAACGGCGGGTGGCGCATCCGCTGCTGGATCTGTCGCTGCTGCGCAAGCCCGCCTTCGTGGGCGTGATGGCGGGGGCGCTCGCCTTCAACGGGGTGGCGTTCGGCGGGATGCCGTATCTGTCGATCTGGCTGCAGACGGTGCTGGGGATGAGTCCGGTGCGCGGCGGGCTGACGCTGCTGCCGCTGACGGGGGCGGCGGTCGTGGTGTCGGTCCTCGCCGGGAAGCTGCTGCACGGGGTGCCGGCGCGGCTGACCATCGGCGGCGGGCTGCTGCTGATCGGTACGGGCTGCTTCTGCCAGGCCGTCCTGGGCGCCGGTTCGGACTGGACGACGCTGGTGCCGGGGCTCGTCCTGGTGGGTGTCGGTACGGGGCTGGTGGCGCCGGGGATCGCGGGGGCGGCCCTCGCGGCGGTGCCGGCCGAGCGCGCGGGCATGGCGGGCGGCGCCGTGAATACCGTACGACAGTTGGGGTATGCACTCGGCGTCGCCGTGTCGGGGACCGTACTCACCTCGCGGATGCGGGACACGCTCTCGCACGACGCGGCGCACACGCTGGCGGGCGGCGGGGCCGGGGCACTGCGCGGGACGTTCTCCGAGCACGCGCTGCGGGCCGCGTTCGCGTCGGGGCTCGACTCGGCGCTCGTGACGGCCGGCTTCGTCGGGACGGCGGCGGGCGCGCTGGTGCTCGCCCTGGTCAGGGCGGGTCGCACGGAGCGGACCGGCGGGACGGCGCAAGCGGCGGCGGGAGTGACGGAATCCGCCGCGCGGACGCTGACCGGGGAGGAGACGGCGTCGCACGGGTGACGTCGGACGACCGGGACGCCAGGGGTAATCGGGTCGTACAGATTCAGTGGAGATTACGGGCCCGAAACCTACGGAACCGTAAGGATTTCTGTCCGACCCTTCCCCTTGTGAGGGCATTTTCCGCCGCTGACCAGTGCAGACCTGGGGGCCCCTCGATTTCCCACCCCCTCCCGCCCTTCCGCCCGGTGGGGTAGCTTTCACGGCGCTGTAGGGGAGTGCCAACAGGAGCGGGGAGCGGGGTTTGCGCGAGTACAACAACCCTCCGTTGGCGTTGGCACCGCCGGTGGGCGGTCTGGCCGACGTCGTGTTCGAGCGTGCCCAGGACGACCCCCTCCATGTCTCCCTCGGCCGCAAGGACGAGCAGGACGAGTGGCGGGACGTGACCGCCGCCGAGTTCCGCGACGAGGTCCTCGCCCTCGCCAAGGGGCTGCTCGCGCAGGGCATCCGCTTCGGCGACCGGGTCGCGATCATGTCCCGCACCCGCTACGAGTGGACGCTGTTCGACTTCGCGCTGTGGACGATCGGCGCCCAGGTGGTGCCGGTCTACCCCACGTCGTCGGCCGAGCAGTGCTTCTGGATGCTGCACGACGCGCAGGTCTCGGCGGCGATGGTCGAGCACGAGGACCACGCGATGACCATCGCCACCGTCATCGACCGCCTCCCCGCGCTGCACCAGCTGTGGCAGCTCGACACGGGCGCCGTGCAGGCGTTGTACGACGCCGGCGCGCACATCGAGGACGAGGTGGTGCACCGGCACCGGCAGGCCGTCACCCCGGACTCGACCGCGACGATCATCTACACCTCGGGCACCACGGGCAGACCCAAGGGCTGTGTCATCTCGCACGGCAACTTCGCGTACGAGGCGGACACGGTCATCGACCGCTGGGAGTCCGTCTTCCACTCGAAGAAGGGCGACGAGGTGGCGACCCTGCTGTTCCTGCCGCTGGCGCACGTCTTCGGGCGGATGGTGCAGGTCGCGGCGATCCGCGGCGGAGTCCGCTTCGGCCACCAGCCGCAGCTCAACGCCGCCGCCCTGCTGCCCGACCTGGTCGCCTTCAGGCCGACGTTCATCCTCGCCGTGCCGTACATCTTCGAGAAGGTCTTCAACGCGGCCCGCCGCAAGGCCGAGAAGGACGGCAAGGCCGGACCGTTCGAGAAGGCCGTCGAGGTCGCCGTGAAGTACGCGGACGCGATCGAGGAGAAGGCCTGGGGCATCGGCCCCGGCCCCTCGGCGGGCCTGCGCATGCAGCACCAGCTCTTCGACAAACTCGTCTACTCCAAGGTGCGGGCCGCGATGGGCGGCCGTATCCGCAACGCCATGTCCGGCGGGTCGGCCATGGACCGGCGCCTCGGACTGTTCTTCGCGGGCGCGGGCGTGCAGATCTACGAGGGCTACGGCCTCACCGAGTCGACGGCCGCCGCGACCGCCAACCCACCCGAGCGCACCCGCTACGGCACGGTCGGCCAGGCCATCCCGGGTGTCACCGTGCACATCGCGGACGACGGCGAGATCTGGCTGAACGGCCCCAACGTCTTCCAGGGCTACCTCAACAACAAGAAAGCCACCGACGAGACCCTGCACGACGGCTGGCTCGCCACCGGTGACCTGGGCTCCCTCGACGAGGACGGCTATCTCACCATCACCGGGCGCAAGAAGGAGATCCTGGTGACCTCCGGCGGCAAGAGCGTCGCGCCCGGACTCCTTGAGGAGCGGGTGCGGGACCATCCGCTGGTCTCGCAGTGCATCGTCGTCGGCAACGACCGCCCCTACATCGCCGCCCTGGTCACCCTCGACCACGAGGCCGTCGAGCACTGGCTCACCATGCGCGGCAAGCCGCGGATGTCCCCGGCCCAGCTGGTGCGGGACGGCGACCTGGAGACCGAGGTGCGGCGCGCGGTGGTCGCGGCCAACACCCTGGTCTCGCAGGCCGAGTCGATCCGCACCTTCCGGATACTGGCCCAGCCGTTCACCGAGGAACACGGTCTGCTGACCCCGTCCCTGAAACTGAAGCGCAAGGCCATCGAGAACACGTACTCCAACGAGGTCGAGGCGCTGTACCGGGCCTGACCGAGGTCATCGGTCCGGAGGTGGAGCAGGCCGGATGCCGCGGTCAGGAATGCGGCATGGCCCGTGATCGTTGACGATAGGCGTACCACCCGACGACAGAAGGATCGAGAGCTCGTGAGCAGCAAGGTCCCCCCGATCATCCTCAACAACGGTGTCGAGATGCCCCAGCTGGGCTTCGGCGTCTGGCAGGTGCCGGACGACGAGGCGGAGCGGGCGGTGGCCACGGCGCTTGAGACCGGGTACCGCAGCATCGACACAGCGGCGATCTACGGCAACGAAGAGGGCACCGGAAAGGGCATCGCAGGGTCCGGCGTCCCGCGCGAGGACCTCTTCGTCACCACCAAGCTCTGGAACAGCGACCAGGGGTACGACGCCACGCTGCGCGCCTTCGACGTGTCGCTGGCGAAGCTCGGCCTGGAGTACCTGGATCTCTATCTGATCCACTGGCCGACCCCGGCCCGGGACAAGTACCTCGACAGCTACAAGGCGTTCGAGAAGCTGTACGCGGACGGCCGGGTTCGCGCCATCGGCGTCTCGAACTTCGAACCCGACCACCTGGCCCGGCTGATCGCGGAGACCTCGGTCATCCCGGCGGTCGACCAGATCGAGCTGCACCCGCAGTTCCAGCAGCGCGCGGGGCGTGAGTACCACGCGGAGCAGGGCATCGCGACCGAGGCCTGGTCGCCGCTCGGCTCGGGCAAGGGCCTCCTGGAGGTCCCGGCGATCGTCGCCATCGCCCAGAAGCACGGCCGCACCCCGGCCCAGGTCGTCCTGCGCTGGCACATCCAGCTCGGCAACGTGGTGATCCCCAAGTCCGTGACGCCGTCGCGGATCAAGGAGAACATCGAGGTCTTCGACTTCAGCCTGGACACCGAGGACCTCGCGGCGATCAGCGCGCTGAACGAGGACCGGCGACTGGGTCCCGACCCGTCGACGTTCAACGCGGCCTGAACCCGACCCCGCAGCACCCTGATGCGCCCCGGAGCCTTCTGGCTCCGGGGCGCATCGTCTTTCCTTGGGTGGCCCACTTGGTTCGTACCAGGGTCTTGACGCGAGCATGCCGACGGGTCCACCTTGTTGCGCACCCGGTAAGGAAACTTTCCTAACAGAAGGGTCCCCCACAGTGCGCATGCGAACACTGACCCTCGCCGCGGCCTCAGGTGCCGCCCTGCTCGCCGCCGGAGTACTCCCCGCGAGTGCCTCCGGCGCCACCCCCAAGTCGGCTCAGGAGGGCTCGGTCAGCGCGGCCGACCTGCTCTCCAAGGTGACGTCCTGCTCGCAGATATCGAGCGGCAAGTACCGCACCGACGACGAGACTTCGGCCACCATCCCGGTCTGCGGCAAGAACGGCGCCGTGTTCTGGAAGGCCGACATGGACATCGACTGCGACGGCCAGCGCACCTCGAAATGCAACGAGAACGCCGACCCCTGGTACCAGGACGACACGGCGTTCCACCAGTCCAACGGCCAGCCTCTGAAGGCGGATTCACTGCCGTACATCGTGGTGCCCAGCTCCAGCAGCATCTGGAAGTACTCCAGCTACGGCATCAAGGGCGGCGGTGTGGTCGCCGTGATCTACAACAACAAGGTCGAGTACGCGGTCGTCGGCGACACCGGCCCCACCAACATCATCGGCGAGGCCTCGTACGCCACCGCGAGCGCCCTCGGCATCGACCCCGACCCGGCGACCGGCGGCGCCGACTCCGGCGTGACGTACATCCTGTTCAAGAACTCGACGGTCTCCCCCATCGAGAGCCACAGCGCGGCGGTCTCGCTGGGCGACCAGCTGGCGAAGCAGTTCCTGCAGAGCAACTGACGTACGGATGGGGCCCGTTGCCGCCGGCGAAAGCGGCAACGGGCCCCACATGCTTGTCAGTTGGGCTGCCCGATCGGTCGTACGACGACGGTGTTGATGTCGACGCCGGCGGGCTGGCGGATCGACCAGAGGATCGTGTCGGCGATCTGGTCGGCGGTGAGGAGATTGCCGGGCGGCAGGCTGCCGTTGCCGTCCCAGAACGGGGTCTCCACCCGGCCCGGGGCGACCAGCGTCACCCCGATGCCGAACTCCGTGACCTGGCGCCGGGTGTTCTCGGCGAGGCCGGTCATCGCCCACTTGGTGGCGCCGTAGATGTTGCCGGGGGTGTGCACGAACCCGGCGACGCTGCCGATCAGCACGATCCGGCCGTGTGTCTGCTTCAGCGCGTCGACGGACGCCCGGATGAGCAGGGCGGGACCGAGGACGTTGGTCAGCACCATCTCGGTCCACCCGGCCGGGTCGCCGTCGGCGACCGCGTCGTGCGTGGCGACCCCGGCGTTGGCGACGACCGCGTCGAGCCGCCCGAACTGTTTGAGGGTCGTCTCGACGGCGGCCTGCACCTGGTCGTACTCGGCGGCGCTGCCGGGGATCGTCAACAGGCCCTCGGGGTTACCCAGTCGGGCGGCGAAGTCGTGCAGCCGCTGCTCACCGCGGCCGGTGACGGCCACCCGGCCCCCGGCGCCGAGGAGTTGACGGGCGACGGCGGCCCCGATGCCACTGCCGCCGCCGGTTATGAGCGCGACGTGAGAGTTGTCGTTCATGGTGGTGGTCCCCCCGTGGGTCGGTGAACTCCGCGCAGTCGGAGGGGCAGTTCATCACCTTGAGCACTCTCGAAGTCAAGCCGTCGAGATCACCGGCCGTCTCAGCCGGCCCGCACCGCGGTGTGCACGGTGTGCGCGGCGAGCACGAACACATCGGCGCGCCGGTGCACACCCGCCGGGTCCTGCGGGTCGACGAGCCGGTCGAGGGCGGCCCGGTCGTCGGCGTCGAGAGCCTCGCCGTAGGTGTCACGGACGCGGGTCAGCCAGGACGCGGCGTAGGCGCGGACGCGGTCCGGGGCCGGGGCGGGCAGGTCGAGGAGGAAGCTGCGGCTGCCGGTGTGCTTCAGGCCGGCCGAGGCCAGGAGGGCGGGCCAGTCCTCGGTCTCGGTGACGGCGCCGGGGAGGTCGGCGCGCATCTGCGCGAACCACTCCGCCTCGATGGCGTCGATCCGCGCCTCCACGCCCGGGCGGCCGATGCCGAAGTCGCGGGGCAGGAAGCGGGAGGGCAGGCCGCCCTCCATGATGGCGAGGGTGCCGCCGGGGGCGAGCCGGGCGGCGAACGCGGCGAGACCGGCGCGCTGGTCGCCGAGGTGGTGCAGGCTGCGGCTGGCCCACAGGAGGTCGGCCGGGTACTCCAACTCCGCGAGGACCTCGGGAAGTTCACCGGTGAGCGTGCCGAAGCGGTCGCCGAAGCCCTGCCGGTCGGCGCGGGCGCGGGCCCGCTCCAGGAGCGGTTCGGAACCGTCCACCGCGTCGACCCGGGCGCCCGGGAACGTCTCCGCGAACAGACACGCGACCACACCGGGCCCACTGCCCACGTCGACGATCAGCCCGGGATCGGTCTGCTCCTTCGCGAGCCACGCCATGGCCCGCTCGTACAGCGGCGCGAACAGCTCCGCCTGGGACTCCAGCAGCGGGCCCATGACGGCCCAGTCGAGGGCGGTGTGGTCGTGGCGATCCCGGCCGGGCTTCTGGTCCTGCCCGTGGTCGTGATCACGTCCGTGGTCGTGCTTGTGCTCGTGCGCCATGATGGTCAGCCTTTCGTCCTCGTGCCGTCAGCCTGCGCCGACGCACCGTTCGGCGGCCAGTTCCCTTGCCGAAGCGGCAAAAAGGAGCGGCGAAAAACCGGATGCGCCGGGGCCGCCGGTCACCGAGCATGCCCGTATGGACGACGTGATGGTGGAACGCTTCCTCGAAGACGGGTTCGTGAAGATCGAGGGGGCCTTCCCGCCGCGGGTCGCCGAGCACTGCGCTCGGCTGCTGTGGCGGGAGACGGGCTACGACGCGGAGGACCCCGGCACCTGGAAGGACCCCGTGGTGTGGGTGAGCGACATGGCCCAGGGGCCGTTCGCCGCCTCGGTCAACTCCCCTGTCCTGCATGAGGCGTTCGACCTGCTGGTGGGCGCCGGCCGGTGGCAGTCCCGGTACTCGGTGGGCAGTTTTCCGCTGCGCTTCCCGCACGCGAAGGAGCCGGACGACGCCGGCTGGCACATCGAGGGCAGCTATGCGGCGGAGGGCGCGGAGAACGCGTGGCCGTACGCGAATCTGGCCTCGCGCGGCCGGGCACTGCTGATGCTGATGCTCTACACCGAGGTCACCGAGGAGAACGCGCCGACGCGTATCCGGGTCGGCTCCCACCTCGACGTCCCGCGCGTCCTCGAACCGTACGGCGAGAAGGGCGCCTCCTCACTGACGCTCGGCCCGAAGGTGGCCGAGGCATCCGCCGGGCGCCCCCTCGCGTACGCCACCGGCAAGCCCGGTGACGTCTACCTCTGCCACCCCTTCCTGGTCCACGCGGCCCAGCCCCACCACGGCGACCGCCCCCGCTTCATGGGGCAGCCGCCGCTGCTTCCGGCGGTGCCCTACGAGCTGGAGCGGTCCGACGGCGACTATTCGGCGGTGGAGTTCGCGATCCGCCGGGGTCTGTCCCGGGAGGGCTGACCCCGACGGCGACCGCATCGGTGCGCACTGTTCGGCTGTATGCCATATGTGATGCGGTAGGCGATTTCAGTATCCGAATCCGGTATGCGATCTACAGGGGCGGATACGCGTTGGCCATCAGCTGCTGGAACTGCGCCGAGAACCAGTGCCCGGACAGCGGGGCGTTGGGCAGCGCGCCCGACATGTTGTTGCCGTTGCGGGCGTTGCCCGTGTACGTCGGGTCGCACATCCGGTCGAAGCCCTTGCCCTCGTCGTTCGCGATGGCCGTGCTGGACCCGTCCGACTCACCCGGCGGCTTTATCCACACGTACGCGTCGATCCCGGTGGCGGGGGCGGCCTGCGGCCGCTCACCGAGGCCGGCACCGGACTGGTTGCACCAGTTGCCGACGTGGATGCGGCGGTCGTAGCGTCCGCCGTCGACGTATGTGTCCACGCTGGTCGTCGCACCCGGACCGGTGGGCCGGGCCGAACCGCCCCAGCCGTTCCTGGAGGTGTCGATCAGCATGCCGATACCGGAGTTGAAGCCCACGGACACCAACTCACTGCGGAATGCCTGGGCATACGACAGCTCGTCCACGTAGCGGTTGTAGTCGACCCACTTGGACTGGCGCACGGAGACGCCGTTGACGCTGTCGTTGATGGTGAAGTTGTTCTCCTTCAGGGCGCTGTAGTTGGCGGTGTTGGTGATGAAGCCGGCCACGTCGTTCACGGTCGCGCCCTCGGCGTTCGCGGCCTGGTGGAAGAGGTTCGCGGAGGGGGCGAAGTTGTCGTCCCAGCCGAGCCAGCCGTGGTGTCCGGCGTCGATGTAGTTGTAGACGTTGGGGATCGCGCCGAGCTTGTTGAGCGCGTATCCGACGCCCTTCACATAGTTGCCGTTGGCGAGCATCGTGTCGCACTGCGGGGTGGCGGTGGCCTTGCTGCCGGTGTTGGTCACGAGGTTGGGCAGCGAGTCGATCTCGATCGTGGTGACGATCCGCAGCGAGGCGTACTTGCTGTCGGCGAGGATCGCGGCGATCGGGTCGATGAACTCGCTCTCGTAGCGGCCGATTTCGGTCGGGCCGAGTTCACCGTTGGAGGCCAGGGCCGCGCAGTCGCGCCCGGGGAGGTCGTAGACGACGAGTTGGACGACCTCTTCGCCGGTGCCCTTCTGGGCGAGCGCCGCGTCGAGGTGGGCGCGCAGGCCCATCCCGCCGCTGACGCCGTTGATGGCGGCGATGCGGTCGAGCCAGACGCCGGTGGGCTGGCTGGAGACGCGGCTGCCGCCGGTCTCGGCGGCGGCCTTGGCGGACCACTCCGGGTTCACGTACACCTTGGCGCCCGCGTACGGGTTGTCGACCCGCCCGCTGGGATCGGTGCCACCGCCCCCTCCCCCGCCACTGCCGTCGTCGACGTTGCAGGTCACGCCGTCGAGGGTGAAGGTGGTCGGGAGCGCGTTGCTGCCGCTGTAGGAGGCGTTGAAGCCGAAGCTGACCGAACTCCCGGTCCCCAGGCTCCCGTTGTAGGTCTCGTTGGCCGCCGTGACGGCGGTCCCGCTCTGGCTGATCTTCGCGTTCCAGCCGCTGGTGATCTGCTGATTGCCGGCGTACGACCACTTCGCGGCCCAACTGGACTTCGCAGCCCCGTTGTTGGTGATCGTGACGGCGGCGGTGAAGCCGCTGGCCCACTGGTTCTGCACCTTGTAGTCGACGCTGCAGGGGATCGCGGCGATGCCGGCGTCCGCCGAGGGGGTGGCGGCCACCGCCGTCCCCGAGGCCCCGGCGACGAGCACCAAGGCAGCGAGCAACGCTGTTCTCGTACGGCTCATGAGTGCGGGTTTCCTTGTCTGTGAAGGAAGTTGGTTGCGGGTGCTGTCGGTTGCGGGTGCTGTGGTGTGCGGGCGCCTATCCGTTGAGGGCGCGCAGATGGTCACGCAGCCCGATGCCGTACGCGGTGGGCGTACCGTCGTAGTCGGAGATCAGTGACGGACCCGCGGAACAGTCCCAGGTGTTCCAGGTCCAGCCGAGATACGAGAGCCCGCGGTCGTCGAACCACTTCATGACCTGGTCGACGAAGGCGTGCGAGCAGGTGTTCTCGCCGATCTCCCCTGCCACCAGCGGCACTTGGGCCGCGACGGGGGCGAGCGTGGAGTTCCAGCAGCTCTCGGTCGCGCAGGTGTTGAAGTTGTACACGTGGTACGCGGCGACGAGATTGCCGGTCGGATCGCTGGGCTTGTAGGCCAGCCACTGGCTCAGGTCGTTCGAGTACGCGAGCCCGCCGGCCATGATCACGTTCGTGGCGCCGGTGGACCGTACGGCGTCGACGAGATCCTGCATACCGGCGACCTCGTACCCGATGCCGGGGCAGGTGCCGCCGTCCCGCCAGCACTCCCACGCCTGGGTGGTCGTGGAGGTCGCGCGGTCCGGATACGGCTCGTTGAACAGGTCGAACGCGACGGCCTGGTCACCCTTGAAGGTGCTGGCGACCGAGGACCAGAACGACGGTGTGTACTGCGCGTCCGGCATCGGTTTCTGGCAGGTGGCGTGCACGTCGGAGCAGCCCGCCGAGTTGCCGGTGTACTGGCCGTAGGTCCAGTGCAGTTCGACGATCGGTGTCATGCCGTGCGCCTCGACCTTCGCCACCAGGTCCTTGACGGCGGCGATGTAGTTGGCGCCCGCGTACTCGGGCTTGATGTTGGAAAGGCCCAGCCAGCACTCCTCGTTGAGCGGAATGCGGACCACGTTCGCCTTCCAGTCGGCGATCGCCGCGATGGCCGCGTCGTCCGCCGGGCCGTCCCAGATGCCGTAGCCCTGCACGCACATGAACTCGCCGCCGGACCGATTGACGCCGAGCAGACGGCGGTTGCTGCCGTCGGCGTCCACGAGCTTGTTCCCGGAGACGTGCAGTGCGGGCGCTGTACCGCTCGGCGGTGGTGAGGTCGGAGGCGGCGAGGTCGGTGGTGTCGGCTCCGAATCGACGTTGCAGGTCGTCCCGTTGAGCTTGAACGCGGACGGTACGGCGTTGCTCCCCGACCAGTTGGCGAGGAACCCGGCGCTGATGCTCGCGCCGGTGCCGAGCGCGCCGTTCCAGCTCTCGTTGGCCGCGGTGACCGTCGTACCGGACTGGGACCACTTGGCGTTCCAGCCCTGGGTGACCTTCTGGCCGCCGGCGAAGTCGAAGCTGAGGCTCCAACTGCTCACCGGTGCCATGTTGTTGGTGATCTGCACTGCGCCCTGGAAGCCGGTGTCCCACTGGCTGGTGACCGAGTACTCCACCGTGCACGCGGGGGTGGCGCCGGACGCCGTGACGACCGGTACGACCATGGCCCCGAGGAGGGCGGTCGCGCCGGCGAAGGCTAAAAGTACTGAACGCGGGGGGTGTCGCATGAGCGACTCCTTGCAGCTCGGGCACGTCACACGGACGCGTCGACTGACGGAATCGCTCCCACTGGTGTCCAGGAAGGTAGCGCCAAGTGACGGCAAAGGACAGGGGAGTCACAGACTTTCGCTGACTTTCCCCCAACCCACGTCCGTCGAATCATTTCGACTCCGTAAGCACCTTGACGGCTCTCACCCCCGTCCTCACGATGGGAGCGCTCCCACTGGTTCAAGGCTTGTTGCTGCTCCGCCCCCACTTCTCCGAGCCGCAAGGAGGAACCAGCACATGCACCCCAGAAGGAGACGCCGCGTGACGCGGCGACTGTGGACCGCTGTCGTGGCGGCCCTCGCGCTTCCGGTCTCGATGCTGGCGACCGGTACAACCCCCGCTCAGGCGGCGACAGTTCAGTGCAGCGTGGACTACAAGACGAACGACTGGGGCTCCGGCTTCACCGCGGATCTGACCCTCACCAACCGGGGCACGGACGCGATCAACGGCTGGACCCTCACGTACGCCTACGCGGGCAACCAGAAGCTCAGCAACGGCTGGAACGGCACCTGGTCCCAGTCCGGCACCGCGGTCACGGTGACGAACGCGTCGTACAACGGGACGATCGCCGCGGGCGCGGCCGTCTCGACCGGCGCGCAGTTCGGCTACAGCGGCACCAACACCGCGCCCGCCTCGTTCGCGGTCAACGGCACCACCTGCGCCGGCGCGCACCAGCCGCCGATCACCGTGCTGACCAGCCCGAGCGCGGGCGCGATCTACACACAGGGGGCCGCGGTCCCGCTCGCGGCGACCGCGGCGGCGGCCGACAACGCGACGATCAGCAAGGTGGAGTTCTACGACGACACCACGCTGCTCGGCACGGACACGAGCTCGCCGTACTCTCTTTCGGCCTCTGGATTGTCCGTGGGCAGTCATTCGCTGGTGGCGAAGGCCTACGACAGCCTGGGCGCGTCCGGGGAGTCCACACCGGTCGGCATCACGGTCGCCTCGGGACCCACCGTGGTGGCCACGCCGGCCCAACTGGGCGTCCAGCAGGGCAAGTCGGGCACCTACGCGGTGTCGCTGTCCACGCAGCCGTCGTCGAACGTGACGGTCACGACGGCCCGCGCGAGCGGCAACACGGGGTTGTCGGTCACCGGCGGCGCGTCGCTCACCTTCACGCCGGCGAACTGGAACACCGCGCAGACGGTGACCCTCACGGCCGACGCGTCCGGCACCGGTTCGGCGTCCTTCGAGTCGGCGGCGACGGGCTTCACCAAGGCGACGGTCACGGTGACGGAGCTGGCGGCGGCGAACGCGTACGACGCCCGCTTCCTCGATCTCTACGGGAAGATCACCAACCCGGCGAACGGCTACTTCTCACCCCAGGGCATCCCCTACCACTCGGTGGAGACCCTGATCGTGGAGGCGCCGGACCAGGGGCACGAGACCACGTCGGAGGCGTACAGCTATCTGCTGTGGCTGCAGGCGATGTACGGCAAGGTGACGGGCGACTGGTCCAAGTTCAACGGCGCCTGGGATCTCATGGAGAAGTACATGATCCCCACCCACGCCGACCAGCCGACCAACTCCTTCTACAACGCCTCGAAACCGGCCACGTACGCACCAGAGCAGGACACCCCGAACGAGTATCCGGCGAAGCTCGACACCTCGGTGCCGGTGGGACCGGATCCGATCGCCGGTGAACTGAAGACCGCATACGGTACGGACGATGTCTACGGTATGCACTGGCTGGAGGACGTCGACAACACCTACGGCTACGGCGACACGCCGGGCGGCGGGTGCGAGGCGGGGCCGACGGCGAGCGGGCCGTCGTACATCAACACCTTCCAGCGCGGACCGCAGGAGTCCGTGTGGGAGACGGTGCCGCAGCCGACCTGTGACGCCTTCAAGTACGGCGGTACGAACGGGTACTTGGACCTCTTCACCGGTGACTCCTCGTACGCCAAGCAGTGGAAGTACACCGACGCTCCCGACGCCGACGCGCGGGCCGTGCAGGCCGCGTACTGGGCCGACGTGTGGGCCAAGGAGCAGGGCAAGGGCAGTGACGTCTCCACGACCGTCGGCAAGGCGGCCAAGATGGGCGACTATCTGCGCTACGCCATGTACGACAAGTACTTCAAGAAAATCGGCAACTGCGTCGGACCGTCCACGTGCCCGGCCGGTACCGGCAAGGACGCCTCGGACTACCTGCTGTCCTGGTACTACGCGTGGGGCGGTGCCAATGACACCAGCGCGGGCTGGGCCTGGCGTATCGGGTCGAGCCATGTGCACGGGGGTTATCAAAACCCGTTGGCCGCTTATGCGTTGAGCTCGTACGCGGACTTGAAGCCCAAGTCCACTACGGGAGCGGCGGATTGGGGCACCTCGCTGTCGCGGCAGTTGGAGTTCTATCGCTGGCTGCAGTCGAGTGAAGGTGCCATCGCCGGTGGGGCGACGAACAGTTGGCAGGGGCGGTACGCGAGCCCGCCGGCCGGGACGTCGACGTTCTACGGCATGTACTACGACCAGCAGCCCGTCTACCACGACCCGCCGTCCAACCAGTGGTTCGGCTTCCAGGCGTGGTCGATGGAGCGGGTCGCCGAGTACTACCAGCAGACGGGGAACGCGAGTGCGAAAGCGGTCCTCGACAAGTGGGTGGCGTGGGCGCTGTCCAAGACCACGATCAATCCTGACGGCACGTATCTGATTCCCTCGACGTTGCAGTGGTCGGGGCAACCGGATACGTGGAACGCGTCAAGTCCCGGTGCCAATACGGGACTTCATGTCGCCGTCGCGGACTACACCAACGATGTGGGTGTGGCCGCCGCGTATGCCAAGACCCTGACGTACTACGCCGCGAAGTCCGGCAACGCGACGGCGAAGACGACGGCGAAGGCGCTGCTCGACGGGATGTGGGGCAACTACCAGGACAGCCTGGGTGTCGCCGTCCCGGAGACGCGCGCGGACTACAACCGGTTCGACGACAGTGTGTATGTGCCGAGTGGGTGGAGCGGGACGATGCCGAACGGGGACGCGGTCAACTCCGCTTCTACGTTCGCCTCGTTGCGGTCCTTCTACAAGAACGATCCGGCTTGGTCGAAGATCCAGAGTTATCTGGCGGGTGGGGCTGCGCCTGTCTTCACGTATCACCGGTTCTGGGCTCAGGCGGATGTCGCCTTGGCCATGGGGTCGTACGCGGAGCTTCTTGAATAGCCCCGCGGGGCGCTCCGCGGGTTGGGCGGATTTTGGGCTGCGGGTCCGTTGTGGCTGGTCGCGCAGTTCCCCGCGCCCCTAAAAGCGAGGGCGTTGGACCTTCCGCTTCTCGGAGAGTGCCCGAAGTTCCGCGTGCGCGGTCTCGTCACCTGACGGCGAGGCCTACCGGCCGGGCGGCCCCCACCCGCACTGGGGGTCGCCCGGCGCTCGTGTCTTGAACCCCTCTTCATGAGAGGACCTCCCCGTGCGAAGAACCCGAATTCTCACCGCCGTACTGGCCCTCGCCGCCGGTCTGTTGGTGGGCAGTCCGTCCGCCCTCGCCGTGCCCAGCGCGTCGAAAGTAGCGCTCGCGGCCGACACCTACACATGGCACAACGCCCGCATCGACGGGGGCGGTTTCGTGCCCGGCATTGTCTTCAACCGGAGCGAGAAGAATCTCGCCTACGCCCGTACCGACATCGGCGGGGCATATCGCTGGCAGGAGTCGACCAAGACCTGGACTCCGTTGCTGGACTCGGTCGGGTGGGACGAGTGGGGGCACACCGGGGTGGTGAGTCTCGCGTCCGACTCGATTGATCCGGACAAGGTGTACGCGGCTGTCGGTACGTACACGAACAGTTGGGATCCGACGAACGGGGCCGTCCTCAGGTCGGGTGACCGGGGCGGGAGTTGGCAGAAGTCCGACCTGCCGTTCAAGCTCGGCGGGAACATGCCGGGGCGCGGTATGGGTGAGCGGTTGGCCGTCGATCCCAACAAGGACAGCGTGCTCTATCTCGGTGCGCCGAGCGGGAAAGGGTTGTGGCGGTCCACTGACTCCGGGGTCACCTGGTCGCAGGTGACGAACTTCCCCAACGTCGGGAACTACGTGCAGGATCCGACCGACACGAGCGGCTACGCCAACGACAACCAGGGCATCGTGTGGGTCACCTTCGACGAGTCGACGGGCACGGCCGGCAACGCGACCAAGACGATCTACGTCGGCGTCGCCGACCAGGCCAACGCCGTGTACCGGTCGACGGACGCGGGCGCGACCTGGAGCCGGGTGGCCGGGCAGCCCACGGGTTATCTGGCCCACAAGGGTGTACTGGATGCGGTCAACGGATATCTGTACATCGCATACAGCGACAAGGGCGGCCCGTACGACGGCGGCAAGGGACAGGTGTGGCGGTACGCGACCGCGACCGGCACGTGGACGGACATCAGCCCGGTCGCGGAGGCCGACGCCTACTACGGCTTCAGCGGGCTCACCGTCGACCGGCAGCATCCCGGGGCCGTGATGGCGACGGCGTACAGCTCCTGGTGGCCGGACACCCAGATCTTCCGCTCCACGGACAGCGGCGGCACCTGGACGAAGGCCTGGGACTACACGTCGTATCCCAACCGTGCGAACCGCTACACCATGGACGTGTCGTCCTCACCCTGGCTGACCTTCGGCGCGAACCCCTCGCCGCCCGAACAGGCCCCGAAACTCGGCTGGATGACCGAGTCGCTGGAGATCGACCCGTTCAACTCGAACCGCATGATGTACGGGACGGGTGCGACGCTCTACGGCACGGAGAACCTGACGAACTGGGACAGCGGCGGCCAGTTCACCGTGAAGCCGATGGTGCAGGGGCTGGAGGAGACGGCCGTCAACGACCTCCGCTCCCCCGTCCGGCGGGGCCCAACTCCTCAGCGCGCTGGGCGACATCGGCGGTTTCCGGCACACGGATCTGACCAAGGTCCCGTCGATGATGTTCACTTCGCCGTCCTTCACGACGTCCACGAGTCTGGACTTCGCGGAGACCAACCCCAACACGGTGGTGCGGGTCGGCAATGTGGATTCCGGGCCGCACATCGCGTTCTCGACGGACAACGGCGCCAACTGGTTCGCGGGGACCGACCCTTCGGGCGTGAGTGGCGGCGGGACCGTGGCTGCGGCGGCCGACGGCAGCCGGTTCGTGTGGAGTCCGGCGGGTGCGGGCGTGCAGTACACGACGGGCTTCGGCTCGTCGTGGTCGGCGTCCAGCGGTATCCCGGCGGGCGCGACCGTCGAGTCGGACCGGGCGGAAGTGAAGACCTTCTACGGCTTCAAGTCGGGCACGTTCTACGTCAGTTCGGACGGTGGGGCGACCTTCACCGCGTCGGTGGCGACCGGCCTGCCCAGCGGTGACAGCGTGCGCTTCAAGGCGCTGCCCGGCACGAAGGGGGACGTCTGGCTGGCGGGCGGGGCGAGCGACGGGGCGTACGGGCTGTGGCACTCCACGGACGGCGGCGCCACCTTCACCAAGTTCGCGAACGTCGACCAGGCCGACACCGTCGGCTTCGGCAAGGCGGCGACCGGCGCCTCGTACCAGACCCTCTACACCAGCGCGAAGATCGGCGGAGTGCGCGGTATCTTCCGCTCGACCGACAAGGGCGCGACCTGGACGCGGATCAACGACGATGCGCATCAATGGGGTTGGACGGGTGCGGCGATCAGCGGTGACCCCAGGGTGTACGGCCGGGTGTATGTGTCGACGAACGGGCGCGGGGTCGTCTACGGCGACTCCTCCGACGCCGGCGACGGAGGGAGCGGGGGCGGCGGCGGTACCGATCCGACGCCGACGGGCGCCTGCACGGTGACGTACAAGATCACGAACCAGTGGACGGGTGGCTTCCAGGCCGACGTGCAGCTGACGAACACCGGCTCAACCGCCTGGAGTGGCTGGTCACTTGGCTGGTCCTTCGCCGACGGGCAGCAGATCGGGCAGCTGTGGAACGCCGACTACACCCAGTCGGGCGCCGCGGTGACGGCGAAGAACGTGAGCTGGAACGGGACGGTGGCGGCGGGTTCGTCGGTGGGCCTCGGCTTCACGGGGAGCTGGTCGGGGGCTAACACGAAACCGGGCGCCTTCAAGGTGGGCGATCAAAGCTGCGCGGTCGCCTGAGCGGAGAGGGCGGCTGCGCGCACCCGGGCCCGAGGCCCCCAATAAACCCGCTGTAAAAAAACGACACCCGGTGGGTGATCAAGACGTGACCCATATTAAAGAAAGATAAATAAAAA
>NZ_JBHXME010000171.1:0-23600 GCF_042721125.1 Streptomyces sp. NPDC058469 | reverse complement strand
CCGGCTACGACTACGACGGCGCGCCCGTACTCGTGGAGCTGTATCGATATGCGGCTCCGCCGCGTGGGCGCGACCAGCCCCCACCGGGCCCGCAGACGAAAGACCCCCCAACCGGCCCGCAGACGAAAGAACCCCCCGACGTCCGTAGACTGGCCCATGTGACTGACAGCGACCCGTTCGACGAGATCATCGAGGCCGAGACCGACCGCGACCCCGACCTCGCGGTAATCGAGGCCGGCAGCCGCACCCTCCGCACCCAGGGCACCGGCGGGCCGCAGGCCGACGTACCCGGCCGCCCTGAAGACCCCCGGCTGGACAAGGCCCTGCGCGACGTAGAAGCCGAGCTGGCCACCCGCTGGGGCGAGACCAAGCTGGAGCCGTCGGTCAGCCGTATCGCCGCGCTGATGGACGTCCTGGGAGACCCGCAGCGGTCGTACCCCTCGATCCACATCACCGGGACGAACGGAAAGACGTCCACGGCCCGCATGATCGAGGCGCTGCTCGGCGCCTTCGAGCTGCGGACCGGCCGGTACACCTCCCCGCACGTCCAGTCGATCACCGAGCGCATCAGCCTCGACGGCGCCCCGATCTCCGCCGAGCGGTTCATCGAGACGTACGAGGACATCAAGCCGTACATCGAGATGGTCGACGCACAGCAGGAGTTCCGGCTGTCGTTCTTCGAGGTGCTCACGGGCATGGCGTACGCCGCGTTCGCGGACGCGCCCGTCGATGTCGCCGTCGTGGAGGTGGGGATGGGCGGCAGTTGGGACGCCACCAACGTCATCGACGCCGATGTCGCCGTGGTCACCCCCATCGATCTCGACCACACCGACCGGCTCGGTGAGACGACCGGGGAGATCGCCACGGAGAAGGCCGGCATCGTCAAGCAGGACGCGACCGTGATCCTGGCGCAGCAGCCGGTGGACGCGGCGCAGGTGCTGCTGAAGAAGGCCGTCGAAGTGGACGCGACCGTGGCCCGGGAGGGTCTGGAGTTCGGGGTGGTGTCCCGGAACGTCGCCGTCGGCGGGCAGTTGATCAACCTGCGCGGCCTCGGTGGCGAGTACGAGGAGATCTACCTCCCGCTGCACGGGCCGTACCAGGCGCACAACGCAGCCGTGGCGCTCGCCGCCGTGGAAGCGTTCTTCGGTGTGGGGGCGCAGCGGCCCGATCCGCTCGCGATCGACACCGTGCGGAAGGCCTTCGCGTCCGTCACCTCGCCGGGTCGGCTGGAGGTCGTGCGGCGGTCGCCGACCGTTGTGCTGGACGCGGCGCACAACCCGGCGGGCGCCCGTGCGACCGCCGAGGCCGTGGCCGAGGCCTTCGACTTCAGTCGGCTGATCGGGGTGGTGGGGGCCAGCGGTGACAAGAACGTCCGCGGGCTGCTCGAAGCCTTCGAGCCGATGTTCGCCGAGGTCGTCGTCACGCAGAACTCCAGTCACCGTGCGATGGACGTGGACGAGCTGGCCGGGATCGCCGTCGAGGTGTTCGGCGACGAGCGCGTGCAGGTCGAACCGCGGCTGCCCGACGCCCTGGAGGCCGCGATCACGCTGGCCGAGGAGGACGGCGAGTTCGCGGGCGGCGGTGTGCTCGTCACCGGTTCCGTCATCACCGTGGGTGAGGCCCGACTGCTCCTGGGGAGGGGCTGACTTTCCGTGCGTACGCTCTGTTCTTCGACGCTGATCGGTGAGTTCTTCGTGATCGGCTTCGCCGGTCTGGTCGCCATGAAGGACCCGGATCTGACCACCGCCACGGTGTGGACGGTCAGTGGGATCGCGATGTTCCTGTCCGTCGCGCTGTGCGGCGTGGTGACCCGGCCGGCCGGCATCGCGCTGGGCTGGGCACTGCAGATCGCGCTGATCGCGTCGGGCCTCGTCGTGCCGTCCATGTTCTTCCTCGGGGCGATCTTCGCGGCCCTGTGGTGGGCCTCGGTCCACTATGGCCGGAAGATCGACGAGGCGAAGGCGCGGTTCGCCGCGCAGGCCGACTCCCCTACACCTGACGCTGCGTAATGGACGCATGGACACGCCCTGTAACCTCGGGCTTGTCGTGAGACGTCCCGCACCGTCATGATCCGAAGGAGTCCCCTCGTGACCCAGCGCACCCTCGTCCTGCTCAAGCCCGACGCCGTACGTCGTGGCCTGACCGGCGAGATCATCAGCCGGATCGAGCGCAAGGCCGGCTGGCAGATCACCGCGCTGGAGCTGCGCACCCTGGACCAGGACACCCTGGAGCAGCACTACGGCGAGCACAAGGGCAAGGTCTTCTACGAGCCGCTGGTGGAGTTCATGGCCTCCGGTCCGGTGCTCGCGCTGATCGTCGAGGGCGAGCGGGTCATCGAGGGCGTACGCCAGTTGGCCGGTCCGACCGACCCGATCGCCGCCGCGCCCGGCTCCATCCGGGGCGACTTCGGTGTCATCGTGCGGGAGAACCTGATCCACGCCTCGGACTCCGAGGAGTCCGCCGAGCGCGAGGTGAAGATCTTCTTCCCCGGGCACGTCTGAATCTCCATCAGTAACCCACATGCCTGACCAGGGACGGCCGCGATTTTCCGGCCGTCTCTTGGCATATGCGTGCCGATCGGGGGAACGAGTGCCCCCGTTGGACCGTCTCCACAAGCGAGGCGGCACATCACATGCTGACAATGGCGAAGACCCTCGCGCAGTGTTCGTGCAGGCGCGTCTACGATGGAAGCCTTCACGTCACAGCACCCACTTCGCCGACCTTAAAAGCCCTCAAAAGCTCCCGGGAAGGCCAGACGAATCCTGATGGGGAACTCAATGTCGTTCATCGGCCGTGACATGGCTGTCGACCTCGGGACCGCCAACACGCTGGTGTACGTCAGGGGTCGCGGAATCGTACTCAACGAGCCGTCGGTCGTCGCGATCAACACCAACACCGGTGGCATCCTCGCGGTCGGCTCCGAAGCCAAGAAGATGATCGGGCGGACACCGGGCAACATCGTTGCCGTGCGTCCGCTGAGGGACGGTGTCATCGCCGACTTCGAGATCACCGAGCGCATGCTCCGCTACTTCATTCTGAAGATCCACAAGCGGCGCTATCTGGCCCGTCCCCGTGTCGTCGTCTGTGTGCCCTCGGGCATCACGGGCGTCGAGCGCCGTGCCGTCATCGAGGCGTCGTCCCAGGCCGGGGCGCGCCAGGTGCACATCATCGAGGAGCCCATGGCCGCGGCCATCGGCTCCGGCCTGCCGGTCCACGAGGCCACGGGCAACATGGTGGTGGACATCGGCGGCGGCACCACGGAGGTCGCGGTCATCTCGCTCGGTGGCATCGTCACCGCCCAGTCCATCCGCGTCGCGGGCGACGAGCTGGACAACGCGATCATCCAGCACATCAAGAAGGAGTACTCGCTCCTTCTCGGTGAGCGGAGTGCAGAGCAGATCAAGATCACGATCGGTTCCGCGTACGACCTCGAAGACGACCAGCACACCGAAATCCGCGGCAGGGACCTGGTGTCCGGGCTGCCCAAGACCGTCGTCATCTCCGCCGCCGAAGTCCGCAAGGCCATCGAAGAACCGGTCAACGCGATCATCGACGCCGTGAAGACGACCCTCGACAAGTGCCCGCCGGAGCTGTCCGGCGACATCATGGACCGCGGAATCGTTCTGACCGGCGGCGGAGCCCTGCTGCGCGGTCTCGACGAGCGGCTGCGCCGCGAGACGGGCATGCCGATCCACATCGCCGAGGACCCGCTGGACAGCGTGGCGCTCGGCGCCGGCAAGTGCGTCGAGGAGTTCGAGGCGCTCCAGCAGGTTCTGGACGCCCAGCCGCGCAGATGACGTAACGCTTCGATTCCGCCGTACGGGATGATCTCCTCTCGTGCGGCGGATCGTTGATATGGAGGCATAGGCTCCGTCATAAGCCTCCGCACATCAGCCTTTTCACATCACACACATCAACACCCGCACATTCCTATGAGGAAGGCACGGCCGCCGCACGTGAGGGACACACGAGAGAGCCGGCTGCTCCTGGTGCTGCTGATCGCCGTAGCGTTCGCGTTGATCACGGTGGACATCCGAGGAGGGCAGGACTCACCCGTCGACGGTGCCCGCCGGGCCGCGGCCACCGTGTTCGGCCCGATCGAGAACGGCGTGTCGTCCGCCGTCAATCCGGTCGGGGACGCGGTCGCCGCGGTCCGCGACTCCGGTGAGCGGCACGACCGGCTCGCCGTCCTGGAGAAGGAGAACGCGGCCCTCAAGGCGAAGCTCGGCAGCGACGACCGCAACCGCAGCCGCCTGACCCAGCTCGACACGATGCTGAAGGTGGCCGGCGAGGGCCAGTACGGCATCAAGGGCGCCCAGGTCATCGCGATAGGAGCCGCCCAGAGCTTCTCCTGGACGATCACCATCGACGTCGGCGCCAACGACGGCATCAAGCGCGACATGACCGTGCTGAACGGCAACGGGCTGGTGGGCCGCGTGACGACCGTCGGCCCGGACGCCTCCACCGTCCTCCTCGCCAACGACCCCGACTTCACCGTCGGCACCCGGATGGAGGGCAGCGACGAACTCGGCTTCGCCTCCGGCGAGGGCGACGGCCCGCTGCGCGTCGAACTCCTCAACGGCAAAGCGGAGGTGCAGAAGGGCGACCGCCTCGTCACCTTCGGCTCGCAGGGCGACAAGCCGTTCGTGCCCGGTGTCCCGGTCGGTGTCGTCTCCCGCGTCGATCCCTCCGGCGGCGGCCTGACCCGCACGCTGTACGTCACGCCGTACGTCAACTTCACCAAGCTCGACATCGTCGGCGTGGTCGTGGAGGCCCCGAAGAAGGACCCGCGTGACACGGTCCTGCCGGCGAAGTCCAAGCCGACCCCGACCCCGACGGTGACCGTCACGGTCACCCCGTCCGCGAGCGCCCCGGCCGTCGGCCAGTAACAGCAGTAGGAGCCCATCCCCATGCGTGTCAACCGGATCCTCCTCTCCGCGCCGCTGGTCGTCGTCGCCCTCGTGATCCAGGTGAGCGTCCTCGCCCGCCTCCACCTCCCGGGCGCCGTCCCCGACCTGCTGCTCCTCACGGTCCTCGGCCTCGCCATGGTCTACGGCCATGTCGCGGGCGCCTTCATCGGCTTCGGCGCGGGCCTCCTCGCCGACCTGGCCCCGCCCGCCGACCACGCGGCCGGCCGGTACGCCCTCGTCCTGTGCGTCATCGGCTACCTCGCGGGCCTCGCGAAACCGGAGAACGGCCGCCTCAAGTCGGCGACCGGCCCGATGGCCGTCGTGGTCGCCGCCGCGATCGGCGCCACCCTGCTCTACGCCGGTGTCGGCGCCCTCGTCGGCGACACCGCCGCCCGCCATGTGGGCCTGGGCAGTCTGCTGTTCACGGCCTCCCTGTACGACCTGCTGCTCGCCCCGTTCGTCGTCCCCGGGGTCATGGCACTGGCCCGGCGCACCGACAACGACCCGCTCGCGGAGACCAACGCCGCCAAGTCGGCCGACATCTCCTCGGGCTGGCTCTCCTCCGGCACCGGCCTGAAGATCGGCGGCCAGCGCGGCGGCCTGCGGATGAAGACCGCACGCGCGCGCGTGGCCCGTGCGGGACGTATCAAGGGGGTCAAGAGGCTTTGATCACCGGGGAGTTGGCGCACGGTCGCACAGGTCCGTCGTATATGACTCATACACGCATCGTGTACACGCACTGAGAGGGGGAGGCAGCACCACATGACCAACATCCCGGAGACCGGTCGGACTCCACGGGTTCAGATCAGGCTCGTCGTCATCCAGATTCTCGTCCTCTCCCTCCTCGGCACCCTCGGCGGGCGCCTCTGGTACCTCCAGATCCGTGAGGGCGCCGCGTACCAGAAGGAAGCGTCCGGCAACCACGTCCAGCAGGTCGTCGAGCCCGCGGTGCGCGGTTCGATACTGGACGCGCGCGGCGTGCCCCTCGCCGACAACGAGACCCGGCTCGTGGTCTCCGCCTCCCGTACCGACCTGCTGAAGCAGGTGGACGACGGCAAGGCCGTCCTCACCAAGCTGGCCGGTGTGCTGGGCCTGAAGCCCGCGGACGTCATCCAGAAGGTCCGGCTGTGTGACGCGAAGACCCCGCAGCCCTGCTGGAACGGCTCGCCCTACCAGCCCATCCCGATCACCGACGAGGCCACCGCCAAGCAGGCCCTGCAGATCCGCGAGCGTGCCGAGGACTTCCCCGGCATCACCGCCGAGCCCGAGGCCGTACGGCGTTACGCGGCCCCCGGCGACGCCAACGCGGCCCAGGTCCTCGGCTATCTCTCGCCGGTCACCGACAGCGAGATCACCCAGGCCAAGGACTCCGACTCGCCGTATCTGCGCTCCGACCAGGTCGGCCGCTCCGGCCTGGAGCGCGAGTACGACAAGGAGCTGCGCGGCAAGGCCGGCGTCACCCGCTACGAGGTCGACAACCTCGGCCGCGTGATCGGCAAGGCCAACTCCGATGCGGCCGAGCCCGGTTCGAACCTCGTCACCAGCATCGACTCCCGCGTGCAGCGTGTCGCCGAGTACCAGCTCGACAAGGCGATGAAGACCGCCCGCCAGCAGTTCGACAAGATCACCGGCGAGAACTACAAGGCCGACTCCGGTGCCGTGGTCGTGATGGAGGCCAAGACCGGCCGGATCGTCGCCATGGCCTCGGCGCCGACGTACGACCCGAACGTCTGGGTCGGCGGCATCTCCGCCAAGGACTACAAGCAGCTCACCGGCAAGAACTCCGACTACCCGCTGCTGAACCGTGCCATACAGGGTCAGTCGGCGCCCGGTTCGACGTTCAAGGTGGTCTCCACGGCCGCCGCGGTCGAGGCCGGCTACCAGTGGGACGGCGGCTACCCCTGCACGAGTTCGTACTCGGTGGGCGGCCAGGTCTTCAAGAACTTCGAGGGCGAGAACTTCGGTCCCATCTCGCTGGGCCGCGCGCTGGAGGTCTCCTGCGACACCGTCTTCTACGGTCTCGCCGACGCCCAGTGGAAGAAGGACGGCGGCATCAACCCGAAGAAGGGTGAGCCGAAGGACTACTTCTACAAGGCGGCCCACCAGTTCGGCCTCGGCAAGACGACGGGCGTCGACCTCCCCAACGAGGTCACCGGCCGCGTCCCGGACCGCAAGTGGAAGCAGCAGACCTACGAGGCCAACAAGGCCTACTGGTGCAAGACCGGCAAGAAGGGCGGCACGTACGTCCAGCAGATCGCGTACGAGAACTGCCTCGAAGGCAACAAGATGCGCGAGGGCGACTCGATCAACTACTCCATCGGCCAGGGCGACACACTCGTCACGCCGATCCAGGAGGCCATGATCTACGGCGCGCTCGCCAACGGCGGCACCGAATACGTCCCGACCATCGGCAAGGCGATCGTCAGCGCCGACGGCAAGACGGTCCAGGAGATCAAGCCCCAGGTGAAGGCCAAGCTGCCGATCAGCGCGGCCACGCACAAGGGCATCGACAAGGCCCTCGCGGGCGTGGTCACCAGCGGTACCGCGGCCTGGAAGTTCCAGGGTTGGCCGCAGGACAAGATCACGCTGCACGCCAAGACGGGTACGGCGGAGGTCTACGGCAAGCAGACCACCTCCTGGTTCGCCACGTACACCAAGGACTACACGGTCGTCATGACGATCGCGCAGGCCGGTACGGGTTCCGGCGCCTCCGGTGAGGCCGTGCGCAACATCTACAACGCGATGTACGGCGTCCAGGCCGACGGCTCCATCGACAAGAAGAAGGCGATGCTGCCCACGCCGCAGACGAGCCTGCCGAAGGTCCGCGCCGACGGCACGATCGCCTCCCCGAAGATCACCGCCGACCCGGCCAAGGAGCTGGAGAAGCAGCAGAAGGCGACCGAGGGGGGCGTCACCGCGGCCGACGAGTCGCAGCCGCCGGCCACCTCGCCCTCACCGTCCACCAACAGCAACACCCGTAGGCGTCCGCGCAGAAGGGGTAGCCGGAGGATGCTCACATGACCGGCAACAGCTTCTCCGTCTCCGGATACGGGCCCGACCGGGCCGGCTGGACACGGGTCTTCGCCCGTGACTCGCTGGCCCGCCGGCTGGACTGGCCGATACTGCTGTCGGCGATCGGCCTGTCGCTGATCGGCTCGCTCCTCGTCTTCTCGGCGACCCGCAACCGCACCGAGATCAACCAGGGCGACCAGTACTACTTCCTGATCCGGCACCTGATGAACACCGGCATCGGCATCGCCCTGATGATCGGCGTGATCTGGCTCGGCCACCGCACCCTGCGCGTCGTCGTCCCGTTCCTGTACGGCGCCTCGGTGTTCGGCATCCTCCTGGTGCTCACCCCGCTCGGCTCCACGGTCAACGGCGCGCACTCCTGGATCGTGCTCGGCGGCGGCTTCTCGCTCCAGCCCTCGGAGTTCGTGAAGATCACGATCATCCTGGGCATGGCGATGGTGCTCGCCGCGCGGGTCGACGCGGGCGACAAGCCCTACCCCGACCACCGCACGGTCCTGCAGGCCCTGGGCCTGGCCTCGGTCCCGATGATGATCGTCATGCTGATGCCCGACCTCGGGTCCGTCATGGTCATGGTCATCATCGTGCTCGGCGTCCTGCTGGCCTCCGGCGCCCCCAACCGCTGGATCTTCGGCCTGCTCGGCGCGGGCACCCTGGGCGCGATCGCCGTCTGGCAGCTGCACATCCTGGACGAGTACCAGATCGCCCGCTTCGCCGCCTTCGCCAACCCGAGCCTCGACCCGGCCGGCGTCGGCTACAACACCAACCAGGCCCGCATCGCGATCGGCTCCGGCGGTCTCACCGGCGAGGGCCTCTTCCACGGCTCCCAGACGACGGGCCAGTTCGTCCCCGAACAGCAGACAGACTTCGTCTTCACGGTCGCGGGCGAGGAGTTGGGCTTCGTCGGCGCGGGCCTGATCCTCGTCCTCCTGGGCGTGGTGCTGTGGCGCGCCTGCCGCATCGCCCGCGACTCGACCGAGCTCTACGGCACGGTCGTCGCCGCCGGAATCGTCGCCTGGTTCGCCTTCCAGGCCTTCGAGAACGTCGGCATGACCCTCGGCATCATGCCGGTCACCGGCCTGCCACTGCCCTTCGTGTCGTACGGCGGTACGTCGATGTTCGCGGTGTGGCTGGCGGTGGGGTTGCTGCAGTCGATCCGGGTCCAGCGCCCCATGTCCGCCTAGACCTTGTTTTCGCTCGGTCGTCACTGCCGTATTTGCCTGAGTTTCCCGGGGGTTCATTTGGGACGCCCTCTGTCATCCCGGCTGGTCGGCAACTAGATTCAGGTCATGGCGGACACAAAGCGCGAAATCGAGCGTAAGTACGAGTCCGACGAGAGTGGTCTGCCCGACCTGACCGGCGTCGCCGGCGTCGAGGCCGTCATCGACAAGGGCGTCGCGAACCTGGACGCCGTGTACTACGACACGGCCGACGAGCGCCTCGCCGCCGCCTCGCTGACCCTGCGCCGCCGTACCGGCGGTTCCGACGCGGGCTGGCACCTGAAGGTGCCGGTCGCGCCGGGTGTCCGCGACGAGATCCGGGAACCGCTCTCCGACACCGTGCCGCGCACCCTCGCCGGGCTGGTCCGCTCCCGCGTGCGCGAGGCCGAGCTGCTGCCCGTCGTCCGCCTGCGCTCCGACCGCGACGTACGGCATCTCGTGGACGCCGAGGGCAAGCTCCTCGCCGAGGTCAGCGTGGACGCCGTGCACGCGGAACGCCTCACCGAGGGCGGCGGCACCGCCCAGTGGACCGAGATCGAGGTCGAACTCGCCGACGACGGCGACCCGGCGTTCCTCGACAAGGTCGAGAAACGGTTGCGCAAGGCGGGCGTACGACCGTCGTCGTCGGCGTCGAAGCTGGCGCGGGCGCTGGCGGAGACGCGCCCGTCGGGGAAGAACTCGGGAAAGAAGAAGGGCAAGGCTTCCGCGCCGGCCCCGCAGGACCCGGTCACGGCCGGCGACCACGTCCTCGCGTACGTCCGCGCCCAGCGCGACGCGATCCTCGAACTCGACCCCGCCGTACGGCAGGACGCGTACGACTCCGTGCACCGCATGCGGGTCGCCACCCGCCGTATGCGCAGCACCTTCCGCTCGTACGGCAAGGTCCTCGACCGCACGGTCACCGACCCGGTCGGCGAGGAACTGAAGTGGCTGGCGGGCGAGTTGGGCGTGGACCGCGACCGGGAAGTCATGACCGAGCGCCTCACGACAGTCCTCGGCGAACTGCCCCGCACTCTGATCTCCGGCCCGATCCGCACCCGACTGCGCACCTGGGCCAACGCCCGGCGCGGCGGATCGCGTCGCCGGCTGATCGGCGTCCTGGACTGCAAGCGGTATCTCGCCCTGCTCGACACCCTGGACGCGCTGGTCGCCGAACCGCCCCTGCTGGCGGACGCGGCCGGCAAGCCGGAGAAGGTGATCGGCAAGGCCGTACGCAAGGACTTCGGAAAGGTCTCCGCGCTCGTCGAGGAGGCGATCGAGGCTCCGCCCGGCGCGGACCGAGACCTCGCCCTGCACGAGGCCCGCAAGAAGGCCAAGCGCACCCGGTACGCGGCGGAGGCGGCGACCCCGGCCCTCGGCACCCCGGCCCGCGCGCTGGCCAAGTCCATGAAGTCGCTGACCAGCCAGCTCGGCGAGCACCAGGACAGCGTGATGGTCCGCGTGACCCTGCGGGAGCTGTCCGCGGTGGCGCACGCGGCAGGGGAGAGCTCGTTCACGTACGGGGTGCTGTACGGGCGCGAGGAGCAGCGGGCGGCGGGGGTGGAGGCGGCGTTGCCGGAGGCGTGGAAGGCGATCGTGGCGGAGGAGTCCGTCTGAGCGGGCGGGGATGCCCTGAGGGGCGCGGCGTACGGGCGAGGTCCATGAGGGGAGCACGGCGTACGGGCGTGGCCGGACCGGTGAAGGGTTGAGGCGTACGGGTGAGGTCCGGGATCGCGTTAGTCTGGATGGTCACCCGTCCGTTCAGTCCCGCTCACGAAGGTTCGCGAGATGCCTGCCGAAGTCGCTGCGGCCGCAGAGTCCGTGTTTCCGCAGCTCGAAGCCCTGCTCCCGCATGTGCAGAAGCCGATCCAGTACGTCGGTGGCGAGCTCAACTCCACGGTCAAGCCGTGGGAGTCGTGCGATGTCCGCTGGGCGCTGATGTACCCGGACGCGTACGAGGTCGGCCTGCCCAACCAGGGCGTCATGATCCTCTACGAGGTCCTGAACGAGCAGGAGGGCGTCCTCGCCGAGCGCACGTACAGCGTGTGGCCGGACCTGGAGGCGCTGATGCGGGAGCACAAGGTCCCGCAGTTCACGGTCGACAGCCACCGCCCGGTGGGCGCGTTCGACGTGTTCGGGCTGAGCTTCTCCACCGAACTCGGCTACACGAACATGCTCACGGCCCTGGACCTGGCGGGCATCCCGCTGGAGTCGAAGGACCGGACGCTCGACGACCCGATCGTGCTGGCCGGCGGCCACGCGGCCTTCAACCCCGAGCCGATCGCGGACTTCATCGACGCGGTGATCATCGGCGACGGCGAACAGGCCGTACTCGACATGACGAAGATCATCCGTGGCTGGAAGGCGGAGGGCCGCCCCGGCGGTCGCGAGGAGGTCCTCTTCCGCCTGGCGAAGACGGGTTCGGTGTACATCCCGGCCTTCTACGACGTGGAGTACCTGCCGGACGCCCGTATCGCGCGGGTCGTACCGAACAAGAGCGGTGTCCCGTGGCGGGTGTCCAAGCACACGGTGATGGACCTGGACGAGTGGCCGTATCCCAAGCAGCCGTTGGTCCCTCTCGCCGAGACGGTCCATGAGCGGATGTCCGTCGAGATCTTCCGCGGCTGCACGCGCGGCTGCCGTTTCTGCCAGGCGGGCATGATCACGCGCCCGGTGCGCGAGCGGTCGATCACGGGCATCGGCGAGATGGTCGAGAAGGGCCTCAAGGCAACGGGCTTCGAGGAGGTCGGCCTGCTGTCGCTCTCCTCGGCGGACCACTCGGAGATCGGCGAGATCGCGAAGGGCCTGGCGGACCGCTACACGGAGGACAAGGTCGGCCTGTCCCTCCCGTCCACCCGCGTGGACGCGTTCAACGTGGACCTGGCGAACGAGCTGACGAGGAACGGCCGGCGCTCGGGCCTCACCTTCGCGCCGGAGGGCGGCTCTGAGCGCCTGCGCAAGGTCATCAACAAGATGGTCTCGGAAGAGGACCTGATCCGCACGGTCTCGACGGCGTACGGCAACGGCTGGCGCCAGGTGAAGCTGTACTTCATGTGCGGCCTCCCGACGGAGACCGACGAGGACGTCCTGCAGATCGCCGACATGGCGATGAAGGTGATCGCCGAGGGCCGCAAGGTCTCCGGCCAGAACGACATCCGCTGCACGGTCTCGATCGGCGGCTTCGTCCCCAAGCCCCACACCCCCTTCCAGTGGGCCCCGCAGCTCTCGGCCGAGGAGACGGACGCCCGCCTCACCAAGCTCCGCGACAAGATCCGCGGCGACAAGAAGTACGGCCGCTCGATCGGCTTCCGCTACCACGACGGCAAACCGGGCATCGTAGAGGGCCTGTTGTCCCGCGGCGACCGCCGCATCGGCGCGGTCATCCGCGCGGTCTACGAGGACGGCGGCCGCTTCGACGGCTGGCGCGAGCACTTCTCCTACGACCGCTGGATGCGCTGCGCCGAGAAGACGCTGCCCGCCTTCGGCGTCGACGTCGACTGGTACACCACCCGCGAGAAGACGTACGAGGAGGTCCTGCCCTGGGACCACCTGGACTCGGGGCTGGACAAGGACTGGCTCTGGGAGGACTGGCAGGACGCCCTCGACGAGACAGAGGTCGAGGACTGCCGGTGGACGCCCTGCTTCGACTGTGGGGTGTGTCCGCAGATGGATACCTCCATTCAAATCGGTCCCACGGGCAAGAAGTTGCTCCCGCTGACGGTGAAGCAGCCTGCGGGGAGTGGGCACGCGCACTGAGGTGAGCGGCGGGGACGTGGGCGAAGTGGCAGCTCTTCAGCCGGAGTTCGGGCCGTAGGCCGCGGCGATGTCCTTGGGTCCCGCCCACCGGCTGTAGGTGGGTGACTGCGGCCAGCCGGCGGGGGAGTCCTGCCATTCCTCCTGGCGTCCGTACGGCAGGACGTCGATCAGGGCGAAGCTGTGGCTGAGTTGCTCGGTGCCCCGGCCGTCGGTGTGCCAGGTGCGGTAGACGGTGTCGCCGTCGCGCAGGAACACGTTGACCGCGAATCCTCCGTCGGGCGGTGCACCGACATCGGCGCCGAACGAGCTGTTCGCGGTCGAGTACCACGGCATCCGGTTGCCGACCCGCTCCTTGTAGGCGAGCGCCTCGTCGATCGGGCCCTGGGTGACGATGACGAACCGGGCGTCGTAGCTGTCCAGGAACTCCAGGCGCGTGTACTGAGAGGTGAACCCGGTGCAGCCCGGGCACTGCCATTCCTTCCCGGCGAACCACATGTGGTTGTAGACGATCAGCTGCCGCTTGCCTTCGAAGACGTCCGCCAGACGGACGGGGCCGTCCGCGCTGTCGAGGGTGTACTCCGGCATCTCGACCATCGGCAGGCGACGCCGCTCGGCGGCGATGGCGTCGAGCTCCCGGGTCGCGGCCTTTTCGCGGGCGCGGAGGGAGGCGAGCTGGTTCTCCCAGGTCGTGGTGTCAACGACGGGCGGCAGTGCGTCGGCGGTCATGGTGTCCCTCGCAGAGCTTGTGGGCGTGGCTGTCCCTTGTACGGGGGTAGACCTCGCCCGGCTCCGGAACTCATCGGTCAGTCGGAAGTCAGCCACACACCGACCCCCGCCAGCGTCCCCTCCCCGGAGTCCGATTCCACGTCGCGCGCCAGGTCGGCGATCGTGACGGACCGTAGGGCGTCGCGGCGGGCCGACTCCGCGGCGGCCATGGTGCGGGCGATCGCGCACGGGGTGGTGCAGGAGTCGGGCGGGGTGGCCATGGGGCCGCGTTGGCGGATCTCCGTGCAGACGAAGGCCGGGTCGGGGCCGTCGATCGCCTCGACGACGTCGAGGACCGTGATCGATGCCGGGGAGCGGGTCAGGACGTAGCCGCCCGACTTGCCCTGTACGGATCGGACCAGGCCGGAGCGGGAGAGGGCCTGGAGCTGTTTGGCGAGGTAGGTCGGTGACACGTCGTGGAACTGGGCCAGGCGTGCGGCCGGGACCGGGGCCTCCGTCGAGGTCAGGACAACGCAGCAGTGCAGGGCCCACTCGACTCCGCCGGACATCTTCACTCACTCATTTTACCCAGACTCCGATTGACTCGGACATCTCTTGTCCGGGTATTATCTCGGATAAGAAGTGTCCGGGTTTGGTCTTGGGGTGCCGTCGCGACCGCGCGACGGTACATATCGGACATCGGTCATCTATGGAAGGCGTAGGCCATGAAGATCGCAGTCATCGGCGGAACCGGGCTGATCGGGTCGCAGGTCGTGAAGAACCTGAACGCGGCCGGGTATCAAGCCGTGCCGCACTCGCAGTCCACCGGCGTGGACATCATCAGTGGTGAGGGGCTGGAGGCGGCCGTCGCGGGCGCCGACGTCGTCGTCAATCTGACGAACTCGCCGACCTTCGACGACGCCTCGATCGGGTTCTTCCAGGCGTCGATGGACAACCTGCTCGCCGCGAGCGAGAAGGGCGGGGTCGGGCACTTCGTCATCCTGTCCATCGTCGGCGTGGACCAGGTCCCCGGGTTGGACTACTACCGGGCGAAGGTTCTGCAGGAGGACCTCCTCAAGGGCGGGGCGGTCCCGTACTCCATCGTCCGTGCCACGCAGTTCATGGAGTTCATGGACGCGACCCTCGCCATGACCACCGACGGCGACACCGTCCGGCTGCCGCGTACGCCGATCCAGCCGATCGCCGCCGCGGAGGTCGCCGGTGTCGTCGCCGAAGTCGCCGCGGGCGGCCCGCTGAACGGCGTCCTCAACATCGCCGGCCCGGACGTCTACCCCCTCGACGAACTCGGCCGGCTCACCCTGACCGCCAAGGGCAGCGCGGGTTCCGTGGTCACCGACGACACCGCCGGCATGTTCGCCGTCGCCCCCGGTGACGTCCTCACCGCCCCGGACGACGCCCGCATCACCGCCACCCACTACACGGACTGGCTCGCCTGAGTCGGCCCACCGGGCGTCAACTCACCTACAGCCGGGGCGACTTCGGGGGCCCCGGCTGTGCCCATGCCGACGGCGGGCCTGCTCACCGCCTCGCCGCGTGCACGGAACCCAGCCGAGCCAGCGACGCCGCGTCCTCCGTGTCCGGCTCCGCCGTGCCGACCAGCAGGCACTGGCCGGGAGCGCTCTGGACGTCGAACGTCTGGTACGTGAGCGTGATGCGGCCCACGTCCGGATGGTTGAAGGTCTTGGACTGGAGGCCGGGGCGGCTGACGCTGTGGTGCTGCCACAGGGCCGCGAACTCCTCGCTTCCGCTGAGGAGTTCGGCGATCAGCGAGCCGAGCTCGCGGTCGTCCTGGTCGTGTCCCGTGGCCAGTCGCAAGGCCTCGGCGGAGCAGCGCGCGACGTGCTGCCAGTCGGCGAAGAGGTCCCTGGCGGCGGGGTCGAGGAAGAGCGAGCGGACCATTCGGCGGCGGTCGCCCAGGGGTGCCAGGAGCGCGTCGGCCAGCGCGTTCGACGCCAGGACCTCCAGGCGCCGGTTGATGACGTACGCCGCCGCCGTCGGGAACGCGTGCATCAGCTGGAGCAGCGCCGGGTCCACCTCGTCGGACGGCTCGGCGGGGACGGGCCTCGGGACCAGGCCGGCCAGGCGGTACGCGTGCCAGCGGGCGTCCGTGTCGAGGCGCAGGGCGCGGGCGATGGCGTCGACCACCTGGCCGGAGGGGCTGCGCTCGCGGCCCTGCTCCAGCCGGGCGTAGTAGTCGGCGCTGACCCCGGCCAGCACGGCGACCTCCTCACGCCGCAGCCCGGCCACCCGGCGCGCCCCGGAACTGGGAAAACCCACCTCCGCCGGCGTCAGCCGGGACCGCCGCGCGCGCAAAAAATCACCGAGCGCGTAACCGTCCGTACCGTCCATTCCAAAAGCCTACGGCGTTCCCGCTTCCACGCTTCCGCTTCCTAGGAGTGGCGCACCCCGGAAGCCTCGTCCTGCCTTGTCGGACCGATCCCGCCGATGCTCGGAAGGCACGGAAAAACACGGAAGCACGGAAGCACGGAAGACGCGGTGGATCACCGCCACGCGATCGGCTTTCTCCGGCTTTCATCGGCTTTCTCGAAGGGCTCCTCATGACCGCCTCCACCCCGTCCACCGCCACCGTCCAGTCCACCTCGCCTACCGGCAAGGCCGTCCTGATCACCGGCGCGAGCAGCGGTATCGGCGAGGCCACGGCCCGGCTGCTGGCCGCGGCGGGGCACCGGGTGTTTCTCGGCGCCCGACGCGGCGACCGCCTCGCCACCGTCGCCAAGGACATCCGGGCGGACGGGGGCACGGCCGACCACCGCGAGCTGGACGTGACGGACCTGGAGAGCGTGCGGGACTTCGTCCGGGCCGCGCGGGAGTCGTACGGCCGTGTCGACGTGCTCGTCAACAACGCGGGTGTGATGCCCCTGGCGATGCTGGAGGCCCTGAAGGTCGACGAGTGGAACCGCATGATCGACGTGAACATCCGCGGTGTGCTGCACGGCATCGCCGCGGTGTTGCCCGTCATGCGCGAGCAGGGCGCGGGGCACATCGTGAACGTCGCCTCCGTCGCCGGGCACCGCGTCGATCCCACCGCTGCCGTCTACTGCGCCACCAAGTTCGCCGTCCGCGCCATCTCCGAAGGGCTACGGCAGGAGAGCCGCGACCTGCGCGTCACCGTGGTCAGCCCCGGCCTCACCCGTAGCGAACTGACCGACGGCATCAGTGACTTGGGCATGCGCGCGGTCGCCGAGGACATGATGGGCATCGCGATCCCCGCGACGGCGATCGGCGAGGCGATCGTCTACGCCGTCAACCAGCCCGCGGACGTCGACGTCAACGAGATCGTCATCAGGCCTGCGGCGCAGGGCTGAAGTCCCGCCGGGGTCAGGGAAGTTGGCTCCGGGTCGGCGAAGGCGAAGCCGAAGCCGACGGCGGTGGGTAACTCGGGTGCAGCGATGAGGAGAGCGGCGCCAGTGAGGCGCACAACGACGTGGGGAACGCGGGCTCCGCGCGCTGGACGGTCCCGCAGCCACCGGCCGCGCTCGCCGTGATCGCTGCCCAACCGGCGGGCTTCGCACGGAAGAACCAGCGGTCGCCCAGCCGGGACGAGCAGCCGGACGGGGACGCGGTCGTGTCGCCGCAGACCGGGCCCGTACGCCAGGAGAAGTCGAGGACCAGCCACTTGCCGTCGCAGCGTTCCGAGTTGAGGTAGGTGTGCTCGGGGGCGTCGGCCGCGAGCAGTGCCTGGTCGTAGGAGGCGCTGGTGCAGCCGGTGGCCGGCGGGTGGCAGCCGAGTTGTCCGCACAGCCGCAGCGCGGGCAACTTGGCGCCGTCGGTGGTGAATTGGATGTCGTGGTCGACGATCAGTTTCTGGTTGCCCAAGGGCTCGGGCAGCCGGAGTCGCGTCGAGGCCGTACGTTCCCCGGTGCAACCGGAGCGCCTGTCCCCCGAGGGGGAGGAGCAGGTGATCTGGACCCACAGGGTGTTGTTCTCGGAGTCGGTGAGCGCGGCCTTGAGCGCCCGCACGCACGGGTTCCTGCCGTCGGGTACCCGGGCGGTCAGGGTCAACGTGCGCTGGTCGCCGACCAGTTGGGCCGCGGCGACCGCGGAGGGCTGCACCGTGGTCCAGGGGAGCGACTCGGTCGGCGTCGCTTCGTTCGCGTCGCCCGCGACCTGTGTCCCGCAGGCGCCGAGAAGCAGTACGGCTGCCATGGTGCAGAGGGCGGCTACCACGGCCGCCCCGCGTGTTCTGACTGGTCCCACGAACGCTCAATCCCCCCGGATCGCACCGACGTCGACTCCGGCCCATGAAGGACGGACGTCAAGTACGGGCCTCAAGTGCGGGCCTCAAGTACGGCCATCAATATAGGGAGTTCAGTGCGCGGCGACCCAGTCCGCCACCGTCGACACCTCCGCCTGCATCGGGAACACCTTCTCCGTGAGGACGCGATGGACCTCCGGGTCGTTGTCGAGGCAGCCGTCGGACAGGACGGTGAGGGTGAAGTCCAGGTCGGCGGCCTGGCGGAGGGTGGACAGGACGACGCCGCTGGTGGCGATGCCGGTCAGGACCAGGTGATCGATGTCGTTCGCCCGCAGGACCATGTCGAGGTCGCTGCCCGCGAACGCGCTGACGCGGCGCTTGGTGACGAGGATGTCGCCGGGGCCGGGGGCCACGTCCGGGTGAATCTCGTTGGCCTGGGCGGCGGCCGACGTGGGGGCGCCCGCGAGCCTGCCGAACAGCTTGTTGCGGGGGCTGATCTCCGGGGCGCCGGGGCGGAATCCGACGGTCACGTAGATCACGCGGACGCCGTTCGCGCGGGCCGCGTCGATCGCCTCACGCAGGCGCGGCAGATAGGCCGGGTCGGGGTAACGGTCCACGATCATGCGCTGGACGTCCATGACGAGGAGGGCTTGCTCGGACACCGCGGTCCTTTCGTACGGGGGAGGCGGAGGCGGAAGCGGGGGAAGGCCGGGCTAAGTCATCAGGTGATTACTTGCTTAACGTAACCATGCCCTGTAGTCATGTCAACGAGTGATTACTTGAGCTGGCCGAGGGTGGCCGAGGGTGGCCGAGGTGATGGAGGGAGGCCGCCGGTGGTGACGGGCGAGGCGAGTGACCCGGGTGATTCGAATGAGGTCGGCGGACCCCGACGGCGGGACGCGGCGGCGACCAGGCAGGCGCTGCTGGAGGCCGCGAGCAGCCGGTTCACCCGGCTCGGGTACGACCGCACGACGCTGCGGGACGTCGCCGCCGACGTCGGGGTCAACCTGGCGCTCATCAAGCGGTACTTCGACTCGAAGGAAGGGCTGTTCAAGGCGGCCCTTGCCTCAACTCCCCGTTTCCTGGGCCGGGATGAGGAATTCCCTTCGGACCGGGCCGGTCTCGCCGAGGCGCTCAGTCACCAACTGTCCGCCGGTGCCTGGCCGGAGTTCGGCGAACACCCCGTACTGCTGCTGCTGCGCGACTCCGGCGACGAGCGCGTGGACGCCCTGCGCCGCAAGGCCCTGGACGAGTTCAGCCGCCAGATCCTCGAAGCGTCCGGCGAGGGCCCGGCGGGGGAGGACGACGAACGCCTGCTGCGCGCGGAACTCCTCGTCGCGCTGGGCGTCGGTGTCGCCGTCGTACGGTCCGCCGTAGGTCTGCGCCCTCTGCGTGACGCGACCGCCGCCCAACTGGCCGCGCCCTTGCGGGAGATCGTCGACGCGCTCCTGGCGCCCCCTGCCGACGAAGGCTGAACTCCCGCACAATGCACGGGTGGACGACATCACGATCCGCCCCGCCGAACCCGCCGAACTGGACGTCGTCGCGGGGCTCCGGTGGCGCTGGGTTCTCGAGAGCGGACACCAACCCGTCACCACCCGCGAGGAGTTCGTCCGGCACTTCGTCGACTGGGCGGCGGAGAACGGGAGTTCACACCGGTGCATGGTCGTCGTACGGGACGGCGTGATCATCGGGATGGCGTGGCCGGCCGTGGTCCCGCGGGTGCCGAGTCCGCGTGCCCTGCGGCGGGCCACCGGTGATCCGCAGTGCGTGTGCGTGATCCCCGGCGAGCGCGACGGCGGCGTCGGCGGACGGCTCGTGGAGGCGGTACTGGCCCGTGCCCGGGACCTCGGCCTGGAACGCGTCACCGTCCACTCCTCGCCCCGGGCGATCCCCGCGTACGCCCGACGCGGCTTCGCCTCCTCGCCCCGCCTCCTGCACACCCACGTCGGCCGCACCGACCCCTACCCTTGACCGATGCCTGAACTGATCCTGCCCGACGCCCGGTTGCGGGTGTCCTTCCTGGACGCCGTGTACGAGCACATCGTCGAGGACGATTTCTTCGGTGGCACCCTCGCGCGTGAACTGCGGGAGCACGGCAGCACCTGGCGGCAGCCGGCGGGGTTCGCGCGGTACGTCGAGGCGGTGCGTGAGGAGGAGTCGGAGGACGGGCGACGGCCCGAGGGATTCGTGCCGAACACCTGGTACTGGTACGTGGACGGCGACACCTACCTCGGCCGGATCCAGATACGGCACCGCCTCACCCCGTACCTCCTCGACTACGGCGGCCACATCGGGTACGGCGTCCGGCCGGGCGCCCGTCGCCGCGGGCACGCGACCGCGATGCTCCGCGACGTCCTGCCGTACGCTCAGGCGCTCGGCCTGGACCCGGTCCTCGTGACCTGTGATTCCACCAACATCGCGTCCCGCAAGGTGATCGAGGCCGGTGGCGGGGAGTTCGAGGACGAACGGGACGGAAAACTGCGGTACTGGATCCGGACGGGGAGCTGAGGCGTCTTGCCCGGTATGGACGCCCCCAGGAAATTCGAGAAGCCGCCCTCCGCGCGGCCGTCGCCGCAGTCGCCCGAGGGGTGTCTCGCCGTCGCGATCCGCGTCCCGGTGCGGATCGTCGTGCTCGTGCTGGTCGTGCCGGTGCGGCTGGTGTGGGACGCGCTGGTGGCCGGCGGGCGGTTCCTGTACCGGACCGTGCTGCGGCCGGTGGCGCGCGCGGTGTTCGTGTGGCCGTGGGTGGCGCTGTGGCGCTACGTCGTCGTGCCGCTCGCCAAGGCGCTCGGCCGGCTCACCAACGTGCTTGTCCTTGTACCCCTCGTCTGGCTGTACCGGTATCTGCTCACCCCGGTCGGGCACGGTCTCGCCTGGGTCGCTCGCGGGGTCGGGGACGGGCTGGCGTGGGTGTACGCGCGCGTGCTCACTCCCGTCGGGCACGCGTGCGCGTGGGTGGTGACAGGGGTCGCCGCCCTGGTGGGCCGGCTCGGGCGGTATCTGCTCGTCGTGCCCGCCGGGTGGCTGTACGCGTGGGTCCTCGCGCCGGTCGGGCGCGCGATCGCCTGGTGCGGGCGGGGGCTTCTGTGGCTCGTGAGAGCGGTCGGTACCGGGATCGGTGTCGTCCTGTACTGGACGGCCCGGATTCTGCTCGTGCTGCCCGCGATCGGCCTCTGGCGCTGGGTCCTGACACCGGTCGGGCGCGTGCTCGCCGTCGTCGGGCGGGAGGTCTGGGACGCCCTCGGCCATGCCTGGCGGATCGCGGGGCACATCTCGCTCGCCGTGGGGCGGGTCCTCGGGACCCTCTTCCGGTGGATCTTCGTGGAGCCGGTGAGTTGGGTGTACCGGACGATCCTCACCCCGGTCGGACACGTCGTACGGGACCTGGTGCTGCGGCCCGCCGCCGAGGCAGCGCGCGGTGTGGGACGGGTCACCCGGCAGGTGCTGGCCGCCGCGCGCGAGTCCGCCCGGCAGGCCCGTGCCGACTTCCGGCGGATGGTTTTCGGCGAGCCGCGACAGCCGGAGCCGGTGGAGCGACGGGAACCGATGGACGACGAGACACGTACTCTTGGTAGGAGTACGACCGTTCTCACGAAGGACTAGGACACTGGGCAAGCGACAGCCCGAAGGCCCGCCGCCCGCACCCGCAGTGCAGCGCATCCGACTGCGCTACACCAAGCGCGGCCGCCTCCGGTTCACCAGCCACCGTGACTTCCAGCGCGCCTTCGAGCGTGCGTTGCGCCGCGCCGAGGTGCCGATGGCGTACTCGGCGGGGTTCACGCCGCATCCGAAGGTGTCGTACGCCAATGCCGCACCCACCGGCACGGGCAGTGAGGCGGAATACCTGGAGATCGCGCTCACCGCCGAGCGCGACCCCGACAAGCTGCGCGAGCTGCTCGACGAGTCGATGCCCGTCGGGCTCGACATCATCGACGCGGTCGAGGCCCGGACCTCCGGGCTCGCCGACCGGCTCACGGCTTCCGTGTGGGAGCTGCGGCTCGACGGGGTGGCGCCCGAGGAAGCCGAACGCGCGGTGGCCGCGTTCAACGCGGCCGAGAGCGTGGAGGTCCAGCGCATGGCCAAGAACGGCATGCGTACGTTCGACGCCCGACCCGCCGTAGCGCATCTTGAGACGCTCGGTCCACAGGCTGATAGGCCTACCGACCAGGCCTGTGCGATACTGCGGCTGGTTGTTCGGCACGTGACGCCTGCCGTTCGACCCGACGACGTCCTGTCCGGTCTTCGCGCCGTGGCCGACCTGGCGCCGCCGGTCGCCGCAGCGGTGACCAGGCTGGCGCAGGGGCTGTTCGATGAAGAGACCGGCACGGTGACCGACCCGCTCGCGCCCGACCGCGAGGCAGTAGTGACCGGGAATGCCACGGTCGCCGAAGCTGCCGCCGCGAAGGCGCCGGCGTAGGGAAGGTTCCGCGTAGGGACCGATGTCGTAGCGCCGCCCTCGGACTCGGGAGCCACCTGGGTCGGGCAGCGCACCGACCACAAGACTTTCGCCAGGCCGTCCGCATCTGGGCGTACGGAACCGGCGAGACAGGACACAGAGAGCTCCCGTGCGGCGCCCGCGCCCCGGACGGCGGCACCGCGCAACGCGCGAGCCGCGGACGTCACCGGCATTCATGCCGGACCAGGCGCGGCGCCCGGGAGCCTGACGGGAGAAACGCCCGCATGCTCGAACCGACCGAACCCACCGAGGGTTCCGAACTGAACACCCCGAGCGACACGCTGCCGCCGCGCCGTAGGCGCCGCGCCGCGTCTCGCCCAGCGGGACCGCCGACCGCCGCCGAGGGCGCGGTCGAAAACAGTGCTCCGGCCATACCGGCCGAGGTGAGCGACGAGAAGCAGGACGAGAGCGTCGAGGTCACCGAGCCCGTTGAGGCCGATGTGACCGAGGTGGCTGTCGAGGCTCCTGCTGCCGTAGCGGCGCCTGCAGAGGAAGAGGCCGCGCCTGCCGGGCGTACGCGGCGTCGTGCAACCCGGCGGGTGTCCACGCCTGCCGGTGCGCCCGAGGCGAGCGAGGTGCCCGAGGCGGCCGAGATCGTGGTGCCGGCCGTTGCCGCCGCCGCGCCTGCCGCCGTGGAGGAGGCCGCGCCGCCCGCCGTGTCCGATGACGAGGATGCCGCTCCGCGCCGCAGCCGTCGTCGTGCCACGCGCCGGGTGACCGCGCCCGAGACCGTTGCCCCTGCTGCCGTGGCTGAGCCGGCCGAGGCTCCCGCTGCCGTAGAGGCGGCTGTGGAGCCCGTGGAGGAAGAGGCCGCGCCCGCCGGGCGTCCGCGTCGGCGTGCCACTCGGCGTGCCTCCGCGCCCGCCGGTGCGCCGCAGGCCGGCGAGACCGCTGAGGTCGTCGAGGCCGCCGAGAGCGCTGAAGCCACCGCAGTGACCGAAGAAGTGACCGAAGGCTCCGCGGCTGCCGCGTCCGATGAGGATGCCGCTCCGCGTCGGAGCCGTCGTCGCGCCACGCGCCGTGTGTCCGCGCCTGCCGGGACGCCCGTGGGCGAGGAGGCCCCTGTGAACGAAGAGACCGCCGCGGACACCGCGGAGACGAAGGCCGCCGCCGAGAGCACCGAGCCGGTCGAGGACTCCGGGCCGCGACGTCGGCGCCGGGCCGTGCGGACCGCCGCCGGAGGGTTCTCCGCGCCCGCGCCCAAGAGCGGGAACGCCGCCCCGCGGAGGATCCGTGGAAATCATGCAAATCGATGAGCATGTCGCCCACATGAACCTCACGAGTGTGGCGCAGGGCATCCAGGG